>JAIFWR010000004.1 GCA_019661805.1 Candidatus Parcubacteria bacterium | reverse complement strand
TTGGAGGGTGGTGGAACCGATATGGAGGAAGTCTCCCGTCGTCGTCGCTCCACCGTTGATCGTGAGGCCGGAAGAGGCCGTGTTGTTGCCGATCGTCGAGGAAGCTAAGGAGTAGAAGCCGGCGCGGAAGCCGAGAAGCGAAGTGGTGGCATTGTGGGTGCCGAAGTCCGCGAAGGAGGTGAAGGGGTATGCAAATGAGGATCCGCTGCCGCAGCCCGTGCAGGCGGTTACGGTGAGGTTGCCAATGTTCGCCACGTTGGCGCGGAGCTGGGTGGTGGAGGCAAGGCCGGAGATGTAGAGATCGGAGCCCGTGGCGTTCTGGAGCGTGGTCGAGCCGAGGGCGAGGAAGTTGGTGGCGTAGAGGTTGGTGCCTGTGGCGGAATTGAACTTGGCCGAGAAGAGGGTTGAGGAGCCGAAAGCGAGAATGTTTGCCGCAGTGAAATTCGTCGAAGTCGCGGACGTAATGGTGCCCTGGGTGGCGGTGAAATCCTGGAGCGTGGTTGATCCTAACGCGAGGAAGCTGCCGTTCACCTGGAGCTTCGCTCCCGGGTTCGTCGTCCCAATTCCGACGTTGCCGCTGCCGTCGATGACGAGGCGGTCGAGGGTGCCGAGCGCGGTCGAGGAGGCGATCGAGAACCGGCCGCCGTTCGGGACATCCATACCGATAGTCCACTTATAGGTGTCCCCTGACGCACCGGAAAAGCCTAAGGCGCTCCTCGTCGTCGAGAATATGTCGAGCTTGTTGTTGGGAGTGGTGGTGCCAATGCCGACGTTGCCGTTAGAAGTAACTCTGAATCTCTCCCCAAAGCCAGATGAACCTCTGGTGGCAATGGCGAAGTCGGCAAAATGGCTTAATGGGTCGACATTCTGCATTCCAATAATAGCGCTTGGCGCGGCACCGACGCTGCCGGAGTTGAAGAGCAGTGTCGTCCAGTTGTTCGTCGTGGTATCAAGGTTTGTAAACTCTTCTCCAATCTGCGTCGAGTTCGCTCCGATAGATGTGGCGGAATCAGTGATTGATACGTGCAATCTAGCTTTAGGACTCGCCGTTCCTATGCCGACGTAACCACCCGAAGTGGCAAAGTAAGCATCACTCGTTGACTGGATCTCTGTTGTCGAGGCATAGGTCGCGCCCACCTTTTGAAGCGTCGTCGAGCCGGTGACGAGCAGGTCGCCATTGCCGATGCCGCCCATGAGGGCGAGGGGGGCGTTCATGGTAAAGCGCTTGTTCGTCGAGTCCCAGGTGAGGAGCGCGTTAGGAAGGAGTGTGCCGCGCTCAAAATCGAGGAAGGAGTCTTCGGCATCGGCGGTGGCGTTGTCGGAGTTGATGCGGATCGACTCGGCCGAGACGTTGCCGCCCGAGATCGTGCCGACGATCGTCGAGGCGTTGATCTCGTCGGCATAAATCTTGTCGAAGCGCATGCCGGAAGCGCCGATGTCGATGGTCGAGTCAAGCGGCAAGATGTTGCCGAGGATGGTATTCGAGCCTATCCGGAGCGTGCCTGCTGCCGCGGTAACGTCGTGATTGCCCGAGCCGTAGAAGGTGAGTCCCGAGCCGTTGCCCGTAATCGCAAAGGTGGAGGACGTCGCGTTGGTCGTGGTGGAATTCGTGCCGGTAAAGTCCTGGAGCGTCGTTGAGCCATTGACGAGGAGCCTCGAGAGCGTCGTGAGACCTCCCGAGGTGGAGCCGACGGAGAGGCTATCGAACGTGCCTGTCCCGGAGTAGAAGTTAGTCGTCGTCGCGGAGGTCCCGGTCGCGCCAGTGAAGGTAAATCCGATGAGGGAAGCCCCCGTGATCGTCGGGGTAACGAAGGTCCCGTTGGTCTGGAGCTTCGAGAGGGTAAGCCCGAGAAGGTCGGCACCCGAATCGCTTTGGAGGACGATGGCCGGCTTGGTGTCGCCCGAGAGGATGTCCTGCCTCAAGACCGTAGTGTTGTACGTGATGCGCGGAGCGACCGGCAGGCTTATTTGCGTCCTGATGTAGGCCTCGAGCTCGGCCTTGAGCTCGCTCTTGAGGCTCGCCGCGTCGGGGGCGAGTGCGGGCGGCTTCGCGGTGCTTGCGACCTGGACGGCGTGTGGAAGAGGTGCTTCGGGCGCAGGTATGGATCCGGCGACGGCGAAAGTTGCCGGGGCCTTGGCCGGAGGAGGCAGGGCGGGAGCCTTGGGCGCGCCAAAGGCGATCTGGCGCAGGTTCCTAAACCCGTCGAGGAGAAACTCCGCCGAGTTCGAAACGGCGTCGAAGACGGAAGCGACTGCAAATTGCGCGGAGGCGGCGCGTGCGCCGAGGCTTGCCGCCCTCTTTGCAATGCCGCCTTGCGACTCGATGAGCGAGAGACCGCCGAACAGGATGAGGACAAGAGAGAACGCGACTACCGTCGCGCGCGCCGCCATGGCGAAGCCTGGCACCGCGGTCTTTGCAGGTACGGGAGGGAGAGAAACTTTTTTCACAAGCTCTGGCAGGAGCGGCGCATCATCGGCAAGGTAGCTTACTTTGATTTCGCGGAACGGCAGGACGGGAAAGATCTCGACCGGATCCGCCTGGATCTTAAAAGGCGAAGACCTCTTCGCCGAAGAGGTCTGGAGAGTCGGAACCTTACGGGGCTTGCCGAGTTGCCTGTTGCGCTTATGCGCGAGGAGGGAGTCGAGGTCCACGTACCAAGTCCGGCCGATGAGCTTGCCGGGAATTTTGTCTCCACGGCAGAGCTGGCCGATGTAGTCGGAAGCATAACCCGTCTTTTTGGCCGCTCGGCTGGCCGAGATATATTCCTTACCGTGGGAGAAAATATCTAATTCCATCAACATAAATTATAAATCTCGGCAGCTTTCAAACCTATGAATTTAAGCTTGATTCTGGGGACAAGAAAATATCATTTTTCATGCTGATTCCGCTCACATTTTGCTTTTCCTAGAGAAATCCCTAGGCAAAGCCATTTTCTGAAATCACGATTCTTCGCTATCCCCAGTAAGCCTTGATAGACAGTCCAAATGCTTATAAACTTATGTATGAGAGATTACCAATGTTTATATAACTTATACCTTATGAAAGAGCTCTATTTCTCCATCAAGGAGGCAGCCGAGATCTTGGGAGTCTCCCCTCTCACGCTCCGGAACTGGGATAAGTCGGGTAAGTTCAAGGCCCAACGGCACCCCATGAACAACTACCGTGTCTATAGGTCCTCCTCCCTCGAGAGGATCATTGCCGACATCGAAGGCGGCACGAACAAGAGCAATGCGGAGAAGAGGATGAGGCGCCTCGTCATTCGTCACGAAGATTAGAGAAGCTTGGAGAAAATTTCCTGGAGGAGAATCGGGTTGGCCCTGCCGCCCGATTTTTTCATCGCTTGGCCCACGAGATACTGGAGGGGCACGCCCTGCTTCTCTTCACGCATTACTTCCTTTGCAATCTTTTCCAACTCTTCTTCATTCGAGTTCTGCATCAAATTATTTTCCGCAACTATGTCCTGTGCCGTTCCGCCTTTTTCAGAAAGGACCTTCAACGCACTCTTCATTCCCTTTGATGAGATTTCCCCTTTTGAGACCATCCTGATGAGCTCTACAAATTCGACTGGAGAAACAAGAGCCTTCAATTCGGAGGTTATGTAGTTTGATGCCAGGACGACAAGTCCCGGCTCGTTAAGCGTCTTGACAGCCTCTTCAAAGAATGTCCCCCATTCCGGCTGGGTCACGTAGATGTCCGCATGCTCGGGAGTAATGCCCAGACCCAGGAACCGCTTCCGTTTGGCCTCTGGGAGCTCGGGCAAGGACTTCGCGAGCTCCGCTTCCGTAAACTCGGGGATCTCCGCGATGAAAAGTTTCGGGAGGTCCGGCTCCGGAAAGTAGCGGTAGTCGTGCGACTCTTCCTTGGCGCGCTGGGAGTAGGTTTCCCCTTTCGCATCGTCCCAGCCGCGCGTTTCCTGGAGGACTCGCTCTCCCCTCTTAAGGAGCGTGCTCTGCCTCTCGTATTCAAATGCGATCGCACGCTCCGCCGAGCGGAAGGAGTTCAAGTTCTTGACCTCGACCTTGGTGCCGAGGTCAGAACCCTTGCTTACGGAAATATTGGCCTCCACCCGCATCTCGCCCTTCTCCATGTTCGCCTCCGCAATGCCGAGCGTTGTCAAAAGGAGCTGAAGTTCCTTGGCGAAGAAGGACGCAGTCGCGGCCTCATGGATGACGGGCTCGGTGACGAGCTCCATCAAAGGCACGCCTGCGCGGTTGAAGTCGACGAGGCTCCCCTCTCCTTTGTCATGCATGGAGCGGGCAGTGTCCTCCTCCAAGTGGATACGGGTGATCTGTACGCCGGCAAGTTCGCCTCCGGAGACGAGCGGGTGCTTGTACTGGCTCACCTGGTAACCCTTGGGGATGTCGGGGTAGAAGTAGTTCTTCCTGTCGAATTCCGTATAGTCAGCAAGCGTACCCCCTACGGCAAGGCCGAGGCGGAGGATAGACTTGACCGCCTCTTTATTGATGACTGGCAAAGTGCCCGGATGGCCCATGCAGACGGGGCAGATGTTTACGTTCGGGCGCTTCTCATCGGAGTCGTTCCGGGAGTCGCAGAACATCTTCGTCCGGGTGTTGAGCTCGGCGTGGATCTCAAGGCCTACGGTAAGCTTGTAATCTTTCATCTGTTATTCAAATTTCTTCGTCAGCGCCTCGGCAAAGGCCTTCACGAGTGAGTCGTCGATGATGGAGAAGGGGTAGACCTCCTTCGCGACGCCCTTGAGGAGAGCGAGTCTCCCCTCCCTCTCCCCGTGAGAGAGGAGGTCGGCCTTGGTCAATACGACGATCTCGGGCTTTTCGGTGATGCTCTTATTATAGAGCCCGAGCTCCTTCCGTACAACGCGGTAGGCCTCGAGGACGTCCTCGTTCTCGGCGCTCACGCAATGGATGAGGGCCTTAGTGCGCTCGATGTGGCGGAGGAACTTGTGCCCGAGGCCCTTGCCCTCGGCCGCGCCCTCGATGAGGCCGGGGATGTCGGCGAGGATAAGCCCGTACAGGGTGCCCAGGGATGGCTCGAGGGTGGTAAAGGGGAAATCCCCCACCTTGGAACGCGAGGCGGTCAGCGTGTTCAGCATGGAGGACTTCCCCGCGTTGGGGAAGCCGATCAGTCCGAGGTCCACGATAAGAAGGAGCTCCACCTTGAACTCTGCCTCTTCGCCGAGCTCGCCTAGAGTGGATTCCTGGGGACGGACGTTGGTCGAGCCCTTGAAGTGCTCGTTCCCCAGCCCACCGCGCCCGCCCTTGAGGAGAAGTTCCTTCTGGCCCTCCTTAAGGAGTTCGATCGTGTGGCCTGTCTCGAGGTTGGTGATGCGGGAACCGACGGGGAGCTTCACCTCCAGGTCGGTGCCCTCCGCGCCCTGGCGGGTGGCCTTGGAGCCGGCTTCGCCGTCCTTGGCCTCGAAACGCTTCTCGTTCTTGTATGCTGAAAGGATGCCGATATCGCGTACGGCGAGAGCGTAGACGTCACCGCCCTTGCCGCCGTTTCCGCCCGAGGGACCGCCCTTCTCGATGCCCTTTTCCTGCCGCCAGCGCACGACGCCGTCGCCGCCCGATCCGGCCTTGAAATGGAGAGTGATCTCGTCGATGAACATGGCCCTACCTTACCATAAACACCTGATATTTATGAATTGAGGGCGATCTCGGCGAGCTTGAGGGCACTCTCTTGGCTTTGAGCAACAGAGAGAAAACGGCTACTGTGGCAGAATACCGCATCTCTTATCCCGGAAACACGGGCTAGATCATCATCCCGTAGTCCTGCCCAGGCGGCGGGAAATGGTTTCTTGGATTCGTACGTATCTAGAGATTTATTGACCGCTTGAGCCGACCAATTGCCGTTGGCGCGTGGATAGATGACAAATTGCGCATCGCTCGGGACAAGCGGATGCTTCCACGCGGTGTGGAGAGGAATAATAATGATTCGTTTATCTGAAGTTGCTTCGTAAATCTTTCGTACCTCTCGCCAGTCAGCGGCCAGCTTCTTCGCATCCCTAATTTGACGTTCAAGAAGGGCTGTGGCTTGTATCAATGCCTCATGGAACTTCTCGTCGAAATCCTCTAGAGTTTTCGCTCCGTCGACGAATGATTCGAAGAAATCTCCGAGAGAATAAGTAGAGACATTGGTAAATTTCGGAGTGGCGATATCCACACCGTTGTCGAGCGCATCGACAGAGACAATCATGTCCTCTTCTATGATAAGGGCTTCTTCCTTGCCTCCAGCGAGCTCTTCTCCAAACTCTTTCCACACCAAGCCGATCGAAGCATACGGGATGCCGTTCGTTCGCTTACCCGCCCCACCAAGCTGATGATGGTCGAAACGTAACTTCGCCGGATCATAAACACCGCCCACGTCCACGACGATATCGGCGCTCTCGATGATTGCTTGGTCGCGAGTCCGCATAACCGACGAACCAGGATATTTGATAAGAAGCGCCGCGACAGCCAACAGATCGTCAGTGTGAAAGTGCTCGTGATGGGTAACGATTTTCATAAGATCTCTTAAGATAATTACGAGCGCTGATAGAGCCTGTTAGCGAGCCAGAGAAGGATCACCGAGACCGCGATGGTTAAGGACATCGTCGGGATCGTGATGTAGTGGAAGGCGTATACGTAGAGCTTGGCGCAAGAAGCAGTGGCGCTGCACGGGATCAGGGGATTGCCGCCCCATTGGACGTAGGAATGATAGAGCGCGAGGATGAGCGCGATGACGGAGAGGCGCATGGTGTACTTGAAGACGCCGCGGTCCTTATCCTTAAGCGCGGTGAGGAAGAGGACGAGCAAGGGATAGAGGGCGATCCTCTGCCACCAGCACAGGTAGCAGGGCTCGAAGCCGACGCCGTTCGAATAGAAGAGGCTCCCGCCGACGGCGATGACCGAGAGGAGAAGGCCCAGGGTGATCGCATGCTTGCCTACCCAATGGACCAGGCTTCGGCCCCAACTCTTACGGAATATGAGCGCGAAGACGGCCACGACGAGGAAGAGGTGGAACCCAAGAACCAAAAAGGGCATGAGCCAGGCAATGGTCTGAATCATGTTATTGCGGGAGCGGGCAATTAGTCTTCCCGCTCAATTGCTCGAGCGTCTGCTCCCCCGTCGCGACCGTGCCGTCGGGGAACTTCCATGTCGGGTAACCCTTCACTCCCGCGTCATTGCAGATGGGCAGTTGGGAGTTGCCATCGGGCGTCGAGCACTCGACGTAGGGCAGGTATTTGACGGATGAGCCGAAGAGAGCCTTCTGCGCTGCACAATGAGGGCACCAGAACGCGCCGTAGAAGGTCGCGCCCGCGTCCTTGATGCAGGTGGCGAAGGCGTCGAGCTTGCCCGGCCGGCCGGGCGTCCTCACGAGCCAGACGAAGCCTCCGGCGAGCACCAGGAGGATGAGGATCCAGGCGATTTTGTTCATGATGCCAGTATAAGTTAAATTTTAAAATCGCGACAGGCCGGAGAAGCCCGAGAGGCTCATGCCCACCGCAAGCAGGGTAAGCATCATCCGGGCAATCGAGCCTGCTGCAGTAAGGACGAAGAAGGGCAGGAATCGCATCCGCAAGATTCCGGAGGCGATGTCGAGCGGTATCGAGGGGAGGACGGGCGCGCAGCGCAGGACGAGGAAGACGAGTTCGTCGTACCATGTGCCTTTGAAGTAGGCATTGACCTTCTCCACATCCTCCCAGGAGAAGCGGAAGAAGCGATGCCACTTATTGATGAGCTTCTTGCCTCCGTAATACGCGAGGAAATAGAGGGGGACAGAGCCGAGCGCGCTTCCGAGGCCGACCGGCAGTGCCACAAAGACAAGGAGCTTCATCCAGAGCGCCGCCGTGAAGGCTCCGTGGTAGAAGACGAGCTGGCCCGCGAGGACGAGGGCGAAGGGAAAGACGCCGATGAGGTCGTTTAAGAAGGAGAAGATGAAAAGCGGCATGAAGCTCGCAGGCGACGGGTCGATAACCGTTGCCTTGGCCATGTCGACGAAGTGGAGGGCGGAGAGCATCTTTTATTCCTTATTTTTTTCGGCCATTCTCTTCCGATGCTCCTCGGTGTTGAGGAGCCCGCACTTCTTGTACTTCTTGCCACTGCCACACGGACAAGGATCGTTCCTCCCGACATCCACCTCACCTGGACTTCGTCCGCCCTCTCCTTGGCTAGGAGAGGGTTGGGAGAGGTCCATCTTGAGGATTCCCTCGACATTCAAATTCATCATGAACTCCCCCACCTGGCGTGCGATCGAGGCCTCCATGTCGCGGAAGAAGCGCAGACCCTCCTTCTTGTACTCGACGAGCGGGTCCCTCTGGCCGTAAGCGCGCAGGTTCACGCTCCCGCGCAGGTATTCCATCATCTCGAGGTGGTCGACCCAGAAGAGGTCCATCGTCCGGAGGACGATCCCCTGCACGGCGCCGAGGAGGCGCGGGTCGGAGAGGTCGAGGCCCAAGACCTTCTTCTCGAGCCTTTCCTTCGCCTCCGGGTCGAGGTGCTCTGACGTCTCCGCGAGGTACTCCCTCACTTCCGCTTCGCCGCCCGAGAGGATCGAGCGCCTGCGGCCGTAGATCACGCCGCGCTGGAAGTTGAGCACGTCGTCGTATTCGAGCGTATGCTTCCTCGCGTCGAAGTTGAAGCCCTCGATCTTCTCCTGCGCCTTCTCGAGCGAATTGGTGATGATCCTGTTCTCGATCGGCTCGTCCTCCGCGATGTTGAAGCGGCCCATCATCCCCTTGATCGTGTCGACGGCGAAGATCCGCATGAGCGAATCGTCAAGCGAGACCATGAACTCGGTCTCGCCAGGGTCGCCCTGGCGGCCGGAGCGGCCCCGGAGCTGGTTGTCGATCCGCCGCGCGTCGTGACGCTCGGTCCCGAGGACGAAGAGGCCGCCGAGAGCCTTCACGGCCTCGTATTCTTCCGGCGTCGAGGGGTTGCCGCCGAGCTTGATGTCGACACCGCGGCCCGCCATGTTGGTGGCGATCGTCACGGCGCCCTTCCTGCCGGCCTGGGCGATGATCTCGCCCTCGCGCTCGTGGTTCTTGGCGTTTAAGACCTCGTGCTTCACGCCCGCGGCCTTGAGGTAGTCCGAGAGAAGCTCGTTGTGCTCGATCGAGACGGTGCCGATGAGGATAGGCTGGCCCTTTTTCGAGAGCTCGGCGACCTTCTTCACGACGGCTTTCATCTTGCCCTTCTCCGTCTGGAAGATGAGATCGCCGTGGTCCTTCCTCGCCACCGGCCGGTGCGTCGGGACGACGTAGGTCTCGAGCCCGTAGACCTTGTAGAACTCTTCCTTGGACGTGAGTGCGGTGCCCGTCATGCCGGAGAGCCTCTTATACATGCGGAAATAGTTCTGGAAGGTGATCGAGGCGAACGTGCGGCTCTCCTCCTTGATCCTTGCGCCTTCCTTGGCCTCGATTGCCTGGTGAAGGCCCTCCGACCAGCGGCGGCCGGGCTGGAGGCGGCCGGTGAAGGCGTCGACGATTACCACTTCGTCGTCACGCACGACGTACTCCTTGTCCTTGTGGTAGAGCGCCTTCGCCTTGACCGCCGTCTCGAGGTGGTGGACGTACTTGATGCCGCCCTCGGTATAAATGTTTTCGATGCCGAGGGACTTCTCGGCCCGGGTAATGCCCTCGTCTGTCATGGAAATAGCGCGGAGTTTCTCGTCCACCTCGTAATCCCGGTCCTTTTCGAGCCCCTCCGCGATCCTCGCGAACTTGGTGTAGAGCTCGCCCGCCGCGCCGGTGTTGCCGGAGATGATCAAGGGCGTCCTCGCCTCGTCGATGAGGATCGAGTCGATCTCGTCGACGATCGCGTAATGGAAATCGCGCTGGCTCATGTCGGAAGCGCGGTAGAGGAGGTTGTCGCGGAGATAGTCGAAGCCGAACTC
>JAIFWR010000054.1 GCA_019661805.1 Candidatus Parcubacteria bacterium | reverse complement strand
TCGAGGCCGGCCACGAGGTGCGCCGGATGAACGTGGGGGAGATGGAATTCGACCCCATCCTCCACTGCGGCTACCGGGTCATCCAGGAGCTCGAGCCCGACCTCAAGGCCTTCCAGGAGAACATGCGCTGGTGCGACCACTTTGTCATCTTCTACCCCTCGTGGTGGTCCACCATGCCTGCGCTCCTGAAGGGCCTCTTCGACCGCGCGTGGCTCCCGGGCTTTGCCTACCAGTTCACAAGCGAGTTCACGTGGAAGAAGCTCCTCAAACATAAAAGTGCCCGGATGATCATCACCTCCGACACGATTCCCTTCGTCCAGCGCCTCATCTTCGGCGATACAACGAACGAATTGAGGAAGGGGATCCTCTGGTTCGCCGGCTTCGGCCCGATTAGGGTGAAAAAGTTCGGCTATCTCAAGCATTTCGGCTCTACCGCGCGCCGCGAGCGGATCAAGAGGAAGGTGCGGTGCCTTGGCAGAAAAGGGAAATAATTTGCATAAAGGCTTCGCTTCAGGTACAACACAGCTAGAATCTGGAAAGAGGTGAGAAATGGCGAAAAGTAAGTCCAACCCGGCTTTGCCGCCGGGCTGGAAGCCGCCGCGGGTGCTCGATATCGGCCAGATGTACGCGTGCACGTTCGCCATGCGGGATGTCGAGGTTCGGGGCAAGCCGCTTGTCGAAGTGATGACCTTGATGGCTCCGCTCGCTGACCTTGAAGCCGACCTCAAAGAGCGGCTGAAGCTTGAGCGGAGGGATCCGCGGACGAAGTACTACATCCGGAAGAGTGGGCCGCGCTACTCGTACGGCTTCTATCGGGAGTCGTGGGCGCTCAAGCTCTACGACTTCCTCCGGAAGGCGGATCTCGACCGCGAGGTCTATCACAGCATCATGGGCCTCCTCTTCGGCTACACGCCGGAGGCGATCCAGCAGCTTATCAGCAAGGATAAGAAGGACCACTTCCAGAAGCTGAAGAAATAGGGCGAGACGAACGAGCGCCGGGACCTTGGTGGTCCCGGCGCTTTTTTGACTCACACCCGCGAGTTGCGGAATTTGGCGACGAGCGACTTGAGAACCTCCGGATCACGGTAGCTCTCCAGCGTTTCGTAATACTCCGTGACGAAGCGGTCCGCACGGGCCTCACCGATGTCGTATTCAGCCATCAAGGCCGCGATGGCAGTGGCCCGCTCTTCCTCGGTCAGACTGTTTCTCGCAGACATAAAGCCTCACTTTCGCGTATTCAATCTGGCTTTGATAGTATCGCAAATATAAAAATAAAAAAGCACACCCGCCGGGACGAATCCCAGGCGGGTGGTAAATCAAAATATATTGTCGGGGTTTTCGATTCGTTCCCTCTCGCGTCGCCTCACGGCTTCCGCTATGATTTGGGTGATTGCGGATCGTTTGGCCACGCTCTGCTCTGGTCGTAGTGGCCTGTACGTTACGTGGACTCGGTAGCCGTTAACTTTTTTCTCAGTGCTGATACCTCCTTCCGCCCGAAGAAATACTTCCAATTCTTCAGGTAGGAAGAATCGAGTACAGAGAAACTCTTGCGAAGTCAGTCGTCTCCGAGCATATCGCCCAATCCTCTCGAGTGTCTTGCGTTCAGTCGCGACTGACACGGCGTAGTCGTAACCAGCATTGAGGCACTTTTTCAGGTTACCAACTTCACCATCGATGTTATGGACAGGCACTTCGCATGCGACACGAAACCCGTCTTTCTCGAGCGAAATATCGATGCTGAGGTGTGTTCCTTCAATCCGTTTTTCGATGATTGCCAAGTACCCCAGCTCTCGCCCCAGTCGCTGGACGACTTGCTGAATATACTGGTGCTTCGGCCCACCTCTACCCAAACCAGCTTTCTTTTTACTGTTTTGGTGCACAGATGCAGTCCTTACTACGTTTTCAGTAATTGAATGAAGTAAGGAGTAGGAGCGTCGGATTACCGAATCATCTGCCAGCTCGGATTCCGAATGCGTGGGGCACACGTCTCCTGCCATCACGAGTTCTTTCTCTTGTGAAGTAGCAGAGACGAGTATGAACTCAACTCTCATATCCTTTCCAAGAGTGATGTTTTTGTGGGTGGAAATAACGCCGAACTCCTTACCATTACTCTGATCGTAAGGGTCTTCGATACGGACTTTGTTGTGCTCCAACTTTTTGCCCGTAGCTATTACTATTCCCCTGTGCTTTTTCACGGTACTTCTCCTTCTAACTTAATTATTACACTTTTAAATTAAAAGTCAAATAACGCTAGAAAAAGACCTAGAAATAAGGTATTCTAGGCTCCATGTCCAAATTGTCTGTCGGTATCGTCGGGTTGCCGAACGTGGGGAAGTCCACGCTCTTTAATGCGCTTACGAAGAAGAGTGTCCCGGCCGAGAATTACCCCTTCTGCACCATTGACCCATCCGTCGGCATCGTGCCGGTGCCCGATGAGCGGCTCGACAAGCTTGCCCTCCTTTCGAAATCGAAAAAGGTCATCCCAGCCGTGGTCGAATTCGTCGACATCGCCGGGCTCGTGA
>JAIFWR010000003.1 GCA_019661805.1 Candidatus Parcubacteria bacterium | reverse complement strand
AGGGAAGTATGGTATAATGCCAACGGATGCCGGATAGCTGCTCCCGCGGCGGGAACGCCGCGAGGGGAGGAAAGTCCGAACATTCGGTCGCCTGTGCATGCATATGCGTGCAGGCGACACGGGTAGCAGGTAACGCCTGCCGGGAGTAATCCTAGAAGTGAGAACAGAAACGACCCTATTAAGTTAGGCTGAAACGGCAAAATCTTTACCTGAATGCAAGGCCGTGTCCCGCAGCAATGCGGGAAGTGCCGCTCGAGGTCCCGAGCGATCGGGATCCCAGACAAATAGCTGTCCGGTGCGTAGCACAACTACTCACTGACAGAATTCGGCTTACAGGCATCCACATAAAAACGCCCCGTTGAGGGGCGTTTTTATGTGCTAAAATGGACCTATTATCAGGCCGTAATCCGCGTCCCATGCCCACGAGCTACCGCATCAGCTTCAGAATCCTCGCCCTTACCCTCTTCCTCGCCCCGCTCTTCTTCGTCCCTGGCGGAGCCGTCAGCCTCGGGAACGCGAAATCCCTCCTCCTCATCCTCGGCATCCTCGCCGCCGCCGCGACCTTCTTTGCCGAATTCCTAAGGAGGAAGGAGTTTTCCCTGCCGCGCCACCATCTCGTCTACGCGGTACTCCTTCTCCCTATCGTCTATCTCCTTTCCTCGCTTCTCTCGACGCCCTCTTCGCTCTCTCTTCTCGGCTACAACTTCGAGGTGGGGACCTTCGGCTCGATCCTTCTCGGCGCCCTTACCCTCTTCCTCGCCTCGGCGACGCTCTCCGAGTCCTCGCGCGCGCTCCAGGCGACGCTCGCGCTTTTTGGCTCGCTCGCGATCCTCGCCCTCTTCGCTACTGTGAAAATTCTCTCGGGCGGAAGCTTCCTCGTCCTGGGGAACTTCGTCGGCAGCATGGCGAATCCCGTGGGCAATTGGACGGATCTCGCGGTCGCGATGGGTCTCCTCGCGACGCTCTCGATGCTCGCTCTCGGCATGCTACCGATGAAGAGCTCCTTCAAGGCGCTCCTTTGGGGCCTCTTCCTCCTCTCGACCGCCCTCCTCGCGGTCATCCACTTTGCCCCGGCCTTCATCCTTACGCTGGCGGCTTCCGTCTTCGCCTTCCTCTACTTCTCGCGGGTGGAGAACGGGTTTTACTTTTCGCATTCGCAAGGAGAGAGGGAGGGTAAGGGAAGGAGCGGAGGCTTCCTCTCGAACCCGGCGCTCATGCCGGTCGTCCTCGGCATAGTCTCGCTCCTCTTCCTCGTGAACCCGGCCCTTCCCGGCGGACGCACGGCGGGCGATACGCTTTCGGGCGCCTTTGGCGTCTCGAATGCCGAGATCCACCCCACGCTCGCGACGACGCTCTCGATCTCGAAATCCGTTCTCTCCCAGCGCTCGCTCTTCGGCTCGGGGCCCAATACCTTTACCAACGACTGGCTCATCTACAAGCCGGCCGACATCAATACGACGCGCTTCTGGGCGGTTGAGTTCCCGTTCGGCGCGGGCTTCGTCGCGACCCAGGTCGCCGCGACCGGCGTCGTCGGCTCCATCCTCTGGCTCGCCTTCTTTGTCCTCCTCCTTGCACTCGCGGCAAAGGCGCTCGGGAACATCCCGGAGTCGCGCGCCGCGCGCTTCACAATGATCTCCGCGCTTACGGTCTCGCTCTTCCTGTGGGCGGCGAGCTTCCTCTACGTGCCTTCGCTCGCGCTTTTCACGGTAGCTTTTGCCTTTACGGGCGCCTTCCTCGCGGCCTGCCGGGCGGCCGGCTTCCTCCCTTCGTGGAACGCGCGCTTCGCCGAGGTGCCCGGCAGGCCGGTGACCGCCTTTTTCGCCGTCATCTGTGTCTGCGGGGCGGTTTTCCTTGGCTGGACTGAGCTTGAGAGAACGCTTGCGGCATTCCACTACGGCCGCGCGGCAAGCCTCGCCAACATGCCGGGCACCGCGGTCGCCTCCGTCGAAGCGGAACTCATGAAGGCCGTCAAGTTCGCGCCGCTCGACTCATACTACCTCGCCCTTTCCCAGCTCAATTTCTCCAAGGCGCAGATCGCCGCCTCCTCCGCCACCGGCACGCCGGAAGCGAATCGCGCCGCCTTCGAAGAGTCCCTCGGCCGGTCGATCCAAGCCGCCCGGGCCGCCGTCGCGGCAAACCCGGCAAGCTACGGCAACTGGATCGCGCTGGGGAACATCTACGCCGCGCTCGTGCCCGATCCGCTCAAGATCGAAGGCTCCTACGAGAGCGCAGAGTACGCCTACAATGAGGCCTTCAAGAGGAATCCGGCCAATCCGGAACTCCCGCTCCTCCTCGCAGGGCTTGAATTATCGCGGGGAAATGTCGCCGACGCGCGCTCCTATATCCGGAGCTCGCTCGCGCTCAAGGATAACTACGCGGAGGCCTACGTCCTCCTCGCCCGGCTCGAATCCGCGGCCAAGAACACCTCCGCCGCGATCGCCTCGGCCGAGAAGGTCGCGGAGCTCCTGCCGGAGGACGTCGGTATCCACTTCGAGCTCGGCGTCCTCAAGTATTCGGCAGGAGACTACGCGGGCGCAGCTGCCTCTCTCGAGCAGGCGCTCAAGCTCTCTCCCGACTACGCGAACGCCAAGTACTACCTTGCCCTCTCGCTCGCGCAAATGGGGAGGAAGGACGAAGCCTTGGCGCTTCTCGACGGCCTCAAGGCGGCAAACCCTTCAAGCCCGGATCTCGACGCCGCGATCCAGAGCCTTTCCGCTAGGAACACAGCCAAGAAATAGCCCCGCATGGTCCGGAAGCTCCTCAATTTCTTCACCAAAGGCTTCCTCGCCCGCGAGGTAAGTTCGCTCAACCAGGCAGCCTTCCTGCTCGGCCTCTTCTCCGTACTCTCGCAGGCGATCGGCTTTCTGCGCGACAGGCTCTTGGCGCATATCTTCGGCGTCGGGCCCACGCTCGACGCCTACTACGCAGCCTTTAGGATTCCGGATTTCCTCTTCGTCACGGTCGCCTCCGTCGTCTCGCTTTCGGTCCTCGTACCCTTTATCATTGAGAAGGATGCGAAAGGAAAGGCGGAACTGCGCGCTTTCATCGACTCGGTCTTCTCCTTCTTCGCTATTTTCATGGTCGTCGCGGCGGCGCTGACGTGGTTTCTCATGCCCTTCGTCTCGGCAATTCTCTTCAAGGGCATGCCGCCGGGAGAGCTCGAGAATATTGTCTTCATCTCGCGCATCCTCCTCCTCTCGCCGATCATCCTCGGCCTCTCGAACCTGCTTGGCTCGCTCACCCAGGCTTACAACCGCTTCGTCATCTATGCCTTGGCACCCATCCTCTACAACGCGGGGATCGTCATGGGCATCCTCCTCTTCTCCGGGCGTTTCGGCATTCTTGGCGCGGTCATAGGCGTCGCCATTGGCGCCTTCCTCCACCTCCTCGTCCAGGTACCCTTCGTGTTTAAGGCCGGACTCATGCCCCGTCCGACCTTCCGCCCCGACTGGGGAAGCGTCGAGAAGGTCGCCAGGATCTCGGTGCCGAGGACGCTCACGCTCTCAATGAGCTCGCTCGTATTCATCTTCCTCGTCGCGATGGCCTCGAGGATGATCGCGGGCTCGGTCTCGGTACTCTCCTTCTCATGGAATCTGCAGACGATCTCTCTTTCCATCATCGGCGTCTCGTACTCGCTCGCGGCGTTCCCGACTTTGTCGCGGAAGTTCCAGGAGAAGAACATTCCGGACTTTATAAAGCAGATGCAGGCGACCAGCCGATTCATCATCTTCTGGTCCTTGCCCTTGACCGCGCTCCTCGTGGTGCTCCGCGCCCAGATCGTCCGCGTGATGCTCGGCACGGGTGTCTTCGACTGGGACGCGACGAGGCTCGTCGCCGCCTCCCTCGCCCTCTTCATCATCTCTTCCGTCTTCCAGTCGCTCCTGCTCCTCCTCATGCGCGGCTTCTACTCCGCAGGCGTCACCAAGAAGCCCTTCTACTGGAACCTCGTCTCGACCGCGATCCTCGGGCTCGCGACCTACGGCCTGGTGCTCGCCTTCTATCATTCATACCTCTTCCACTACTTCATCACCACGCTCATGAAGGTCGCGGATCTGCCCAACTCGGCCGTGCTCATGCTCCCGCTCGGCTTCTCGGTCGGCACCGTCATAAACGCCATCCTCCTGTGGATCTTCTTCGAGCGGGAGTTCCCGGGCTACTCACGCGGCCTGTGGAGGGCGTGGTTCGAGTCAATCGGCGCCTCCGTCATCATGGGCGCGGTCGCCTACGGCGGGCTCAATCTCTTCGTCCGGTTCTCCGCAGCAGACACGCTCCTCGGCATCTTCCTCCAGGGTTTCCTCGCGGGTATCCTCGCGATCGTCGCCTGGGTCGGCATCCTCATTCTCTTGAAGAGCCGCGAACTCGCGGAGACGTGGGCTTCCCTGCGCGGCCGCTTCTGGAAGGCGAAGGTCATTGCAACCGACCCCGAAATCGTTTAAATTGGCGGGACCATTTATATGGACGGCATCCGGAACTTCTCTATCATCGCGCATATCGACCACGGCAAGTCCACCCTCGCGGACCGGCTCCTTGAATTGACCAACACCATCGATAAGCGCGCCATGCGCGACCAGGTGCTCGACTCGATGGACCTCGAGCGCGAGCGCGGCATTACCATCAAGATGCAGCCGGTTAGGATGCGCTACAAGGACTACGTGCTAAACCTCATCGACACCCCGGGGCATATCGACTTTTCCTACGAGGTCTCGCGCGCGCTCCGCGCCGTCGAGGGCTCGATCCTCTTGGTCGACGCCACCCAGGGCGTCCAGGCCCAGACCCTGACGACGCTCGGCATGGCCCAGGCGGCCGGGCTTGCGATCATCCCCGTCGTCTCGAAGATCGACTCGCCCCTGGCAAGAATCGAGGAGACCGAGGAGGAGATCGAGAAGCTCCTCGGCGTGAAAAAGGGCGAGATTCTGCGCGTCTCGGGCAGGACGGGGGAGGGAGTGGAACATTTGCTCGAAGAAATTATCAAGAGGGTTCCCCCGCCGAAAGCTCCGGGGCTTTCGGCGGGGGGATTCAGCGCCTTGATCTTCGATTTCAAATATTCGAGCCACAAGGGCGTGATCGTCTTCGTCCGCGCCTTTTCGGGAAGGGTGCGGAAAGGGGACAAACTCAAGTTCAAGATTGCGGGGAAAGACTTCCAAGCTCTCGAGGTCGGCGTCTTCGTCCCAGAGGAAAAGAGTATGGAAACGCTTTCGGCGGGCGAGATCGGCTACATCGTGACGGGCATCAAGGAGCCGGGCATCGCCTCGGTCGGCGACACCGTGGCGGACTCCTCGTACGACGCCGCGGCGCTTCCGGGATATGAGATTCCCAGGCCGGTGGTGTGGGCCTCCGTTTACCCGGAGAACCAGGACCACTTCGTGCCGCTCAAGCAGGCCCTCGGCCGCCTGCGGCTTTCGGACTCGGCATTTTCCTTCGAGGAGGAGTCCTCCGGCGTGCTCGGGAGGGGATTTCGCTGCGGGTTCCTCGGCATGCTCCACTTGGAGATCATTACCGAAAGGCTTCGCCGCGAGTTCGACCTCCCGCTTGTCATCACGCTCCCCTCGATCACCTACCGGGTCATGTACAAGAACGGTGGCGAGGAGATGGTCTACACGCCCTCCTTCTTCCCGGAAGACCACCTCGTCTCGGCCGTCTGGGAGCCGTGGGTCGAGGCGACCGTCATCATCCCGCCCTCCTACATCAGCGCGGTGATGCAGCTCCTCTACGAGTTCGAGGCCGAAGTCGGGCTCACGGAGTCCTTCGGCGATGCGAGGACATCGGTCAAATTCGAGATGCCGCTCCGCGAGCTCATGCGGGGCTTCTTTGACCGGCTCAAGGCCGCGACCTCGGGCTTCGGTTCCATCTCATACGCGCTCGTGGGCGAGCGGCCGGCCGACGTGACGCGCCTCGACATCCTCGTCGCCGACGAGCCAGTGGCGGCCTTTGCCAAGGTCATCTCGCGGCGGCAGGTCGAGACGGAGGCCGAGGCGGCGGTCGAGAAGCTCCACCAGATCCTGCCGCGGCAAATGTTCTCCATGAAGATCCAGGCCAAGGCTTACGGCCGGATCATCGCCTCCCGCTCGATGTCGGGGATGAAGAAGGACGTCACCCAGCACATGTACGGCGGCGACATTACGAGGAAGATGAAGCTCCGCGAGAAGCAGAAAAAGGGCAAGAAGAAGATGAAGGAGCGCGGCAAGGTAAGCATTCCCCAGGACGTCTTCCTCAAGATGATGCGTCGGGACTAGCCCTTATTTGAAGGCCGGAGCGTAAAGGAGGATCATCCCGAGGATCATGATGACGACGAGGATCTTCCAGGCGAGCTGGACCTTGTTTCGGTGCCTGCGGTCGAAAAGCATTGCAAATATAGTATCATAAACCCGATGAAAGAGCTCCGGGACAAGCAGAAGTTCAAGAACGCCCTTTACTCCTTCCCTTCGCTTGCGATCCTCGTCGTCCTTGCCTTCCTCCTCGCCCGGGGGGCGGCGGGGATCGTGGTCAAGGAGCGCGAGAGCGCCCGTACCCTCGAGGCTCTCCAGGCAAGTAACGCCTCCCTCACGGCGCGCCAGGAGAGCCTCGAGGAGGATGTCGCCCGGCTTAGGACGGATGAGGGTATCGTCGAGGAGATCCGCTCGAAGTTCAACGTCACGCGGCCCGGCGAGCACCTCGCGATCGTCGTCCTTGAGAAGTCTAAAGCCACTTCGACTGGTGCCGGAGCCTTTGCGGGGTGGAAGAGGGGTTGGGCCTGGCTCGTCGGCTTGTGGGGAAAGTAGGGCTCCGCTATAATACTGAATCTATGACCAGCAAAAAAGTTGAAATCTACTCGACCGCCTCGTGCCACTTCTGCCACATGGCGAAGGAGTTCTTCAAAGCGCACGGCATCGAATTTACCGACTACAACGTGGGTACGGACCCCGAAAAGCGCGCCGAAATGGTCGAGATGACGGGCCAGATGGGCGTCCCGGTCATCGTCGTCGACGGCAAGGACGCCGTCATCGGCTTCGACCAGAAGGCACTCTCGAAGCTCCTCGAGATTCCGGCCACTGTCTAATTTTGGTGCCCAGAGTCAGATTTGCACTGACGACCCCTTCCTCTTCAGGGAAGTGCTCTACTAACTGAGCTATCTGGGCAATATTTTCTAAAACGCGATATCCATGTGGCCAATGAGGTCTTGGATGCTCTTATAATTCGTCACTGCCTTGTCGAGGTACGGCTCAAGGTAGAAGATGCTTAGGACAAGCGGAATGACAATGGCGGCCATCTTTATGAATCCCCAGACCATGGCCCGGCGCGACCTTTTTTCAATCCTCATCAGGATCCTGTTGTTCTCCTCCGAGAGCCTTAAAGAACGCTCCAATAGCTGCCTTTCCTCAGGATTCATACTGGTGAATAGTATCAAAAATGTGTTATATTCTCAAGGTTCTGCCGCTGTCGTTCAATGGATAGGACAAGGGTTTCCTAAACCTTAAATGTAGGTTCGATTCCTACCAGTGGCACAAAACTTTAATTAGCAGCCCCGCTGCTAATTGCCTCTGACCTTGAGCCTGGTCTGGCGGTGCTTGTCGAGCTTGGGAAGGCGGAGAATGAGGAGGCCGTGCTTCTCGACGGCCTCGGCATCATCCACGCTGATCTCCTCCGGCAAGGGGATTTCGCGCACGAACGAGCCCCAGTAGAGCTCGCGGTGGATGTAGTCATCGTCGGAGACGGTCCTATCCTCGCTCCGCTCGCCCCTAATGGTGACGAGGTCCCTCGTGATGGAGACATCGAGCTCGTCGGGCTTTACGCCTGGGACCATCGTCTTGATCACGATCTCGGAGGGGGTGTTGTAAACATCGACGGAGAGCTGGGCCGCTTCCTCCTCGGTCTCCTCGAGGAGGGAGGGCCTGCCGCGGCCCTTGGCCGGAGCCTCGGAGAGCATCTCGTCCTCGTCGAGCCGCACCGCGCCCGTCAATTTTTCAAAAAAGCTTCTTCTGTTCTTCATGCTTGCTTAATTATAACCCGGAATCAGTTCGACGCAATGGCCTTGACCCGCTCGAATGTCCACAGGAGCCCGATGGCGCCAATCCAGACGGCGACGAAGGCCGCGGTGAGCCCCGTGTCGCCCCGATAGAGGATAAGGAGGTTGAAGGAAGCGTGGAAAAGGGCGGCCCAGAAGAGGCCCTTCATGGCCGCGCGCATCCGCCGCTTCCGCGACTTGTAGAAGGAATACGCGAGGAAGCCTCCCAGGATGCCGGATGAGACGACATGGAGAAGCGAGGCGCCGATGAAGCGCATATTGCCGGTTAGGACTCCCTGCGCCATGTCGTGCCCGAGGAGCGGGCCCAATATAAAGAGCGTGTTCTCCGCTGCGGTAAAGCCGGTCGCCGCCGTAAGCATGTAGACGAGCGGGTCGACCGGCTCATTGTCCTCCCGGGAGCTGATCCCGCCGAACCAGGCCGCGCCGAACTTGAAGGCCTCCTCCGCGAGTGCCCAGAGGACGATCTGGAGAGCGAGCAAGCCGGGGATGGCGGAGGCAATCGCCTTTTGGAGCGGGATGACGAGCGCCACCGCGACCATGCCGAGGAGGAAGGTGCGCAGGATCACCACGTTCGGCTCCGGGTTGCGCCAGTCCTCCCGCAGCCAGAAGAGGAGCCAGAGGAGGGCCGGCAGGATCCCGCCGAGAACCGCGAAGATGAAAGGATCAAAGTTCATTTAACTGATTGGCCACGGTTCGATCATGAGAATATTTTCCTTCCTCATCTCTCCCCAAATCTCTTCCGTGATAAACGGCATGAAGGGGTGGAGGAGCTTGAGGGAGTTCTCGAGAAGGTAGTAGAGCGTCGCAATATATTCGGCCTTCACACTGCCGCGCTCGGAGCCCTTGCTCTCTTCGAGTATTTCGTCGGCGAGGCGGTGCCAGACATAATGATACGCCTTTTCCGCTGCGAGATGGAAGCGGTACGCCTCCATGTCGGCGGTAATATCTTTCGCGAGCGCCTCGAACTCTTCGATCAATTCTTTCTTCAATTCCCCGCCGACCGGCTTCTCTTGTGACAGGACGAACCGCGCGATGTTCCAGAGCTTGTTGGCGAAGTGCTTGTAGCCCTTGACCTTTTGCTCGTCGAACTTAATGTCGCTCCCTATCGCCGCGCCGACAAGAAGTCCCATGCGCAGGGCATCGGCGCCGTACTTCTCGATCATGTCGAGCGGGTCTATGCCATTGTTGAGCGACTTGCTGAATTTGCGGCCGTCCTTGGCGCGGACGAGGCCGTGGATCAGCACTCTCTTGAATGGCGCTTTGCCGAGGTGAAATTCGCCCATCAGTATCATACGAGAGATCCAAAGCTGAAGAATCTCATAAGCCGGCGACATGAACGCCGTAGGGTAGAAAACTTTCAGATCCCCCGTTTCCTCAGGCCATCCAAGAGTGGAAAAAGGCCAAAGTGCCGAAGAAAACCAGGTATCGAGCACATCCGGATCCTGTTCCCACCCTTCTCCTTTAGGCGCCTCCATACCGCAATACACTTCAGTGCCTCGATACCAGACGGGGATCCTGTGGCCGAACCAGATCTGTCTGCTGATGTTCCAATCATGCAAGTTATCAATCCAATGGAAGTATGTACTGCGGAAGCCTTCCTGGGGCATCTCCACATCTCCGTTCTCGACTGCCGAACGCATGAGTTCCTTGAGCGATTTGTTTCCGCGCTCTGGGATTGGCTTATTCACATCGATGAACCACTGCTCCATGATCTGAGGCTCAATCGTAGCTCCGGTGCGTTCCGATGTCGCGATGTTGTGCATATAGTTCTCCTCAATTTTCACCACAAGCCCCTTTTCCAAGAGCTTTGCCACAATTTTCTCGCGAGCTTCCGTTATCTTCATGCCAGCGAATTCTCCGGCGGTCGGCAGAAGCTTGCCGTACTTGTCGATGATCTGCTCTTTGTCCAGATTGTGTCTCTCGGCTATTTCAAAGTCCGCTAGAGAATGCCAGGGCGTGATAGTCATCGCTCCCGAACCCATTTCCGGGTCGCTTGCCGCATCCTTTATAACGGTTGCAGCGATGGGTCCGTTGATCCATTCCAGTTCTATCTTCTGGCCGTGGGAAAAATCTTTATAGCGGGCATCATCCGGATGCACGACCACATATTTGTCGCCAAACTTTGTCTCTGGGCGGGATGTGCCTATGACAAACGGTCCGTATTGGAAATAATAAAACTTAGCCTTTTCTTCCTGGTACACGACCTCGTCATCCGAAATAGTCGTCTGACCTTTTGGATCCCAATTCACGAGACGATGCCCGCGATAAATAAGGCCTGCATCATACATACGCTTGAAGGCGGTGAACACGGCAAGATTCCTCTTCTCATCGAGAGTGTAAGCATAGCGGGACCAATCAAGGCTGGCGCCCATCTTTCTGATTTGACTGAGAATCGTACCCTCGCTTGATTTGGCGAATTCGTATACACGCCTGACCAATTCTTCGCGGCCGAGATCGTGACGGCTCTTACCCTCGCTTTTCTGGATATCTTTTTCTACCCGCGCCTGGGTCGCGATAGCGGCCGAATCGGCGCCGGGGATCCAGAGTGTTTTTTTCCCGCACATGCGCTGATAGCGGATTACGGCATCTTGAAGAGAGTCTTCGTACGCGTGACCGAGATGAAGAATGCCGGTGACATTGGGAGGCGGAAGAACTATCGAGAAGGGCTCCTTGTGTCGCTTAGGCAGCTTGTCTGGGTTGAAGTAGCCCGACTTCTCCCACAACTCGTAGATCCTTGACTCGGTCTCCGATGGGCTATATGGCTTAAGAAACTTGTCATTCATGCGTCTTTCATAATAGCACGCTTGAAATACCCGAAAGGAATGGCGTGATAAAGGACAAAATAAACAATTTTTTTGTCCTTTAAATATAAAAGACGTTATCGGCAGATAAAGTCCAGTAAAGGAAAAACAAAAGAACATTCGTAGTCCGTTAAAACTCCAGTTAGGATAATAAAGGACAAATCACTATAAAATGTTGATAAATAAGGATATTTTAGGAACCCTCAATTATTGACAGATTGCACGGAAAGCGGATAATGCGACAACGCGACAATATGCTGAAAGATCTGGCCACCCATAG
>JAIFWR010000053.1 GCA_019661805.1 Candidatus Parcubacteria bacterium | reverse complement strand
TATTTCGCGCCGGACCGAGGATCGAGCGCCCCGCCGGCGTATTGCCGTACAGGAGCTGCCCGAGAACCTCCCAGACATGGGACTTCGGCAGATCCTGATACATATTGATTTCCTGGATAATCACGCCCTTCTCCTTCTCAAGATCGGCGGCAGGAAAGGAGGGGTTGAGGTAAATGTCGGAGACGACTTCGAGGAGCTTCTTCCAGTGTCTCTTCTCGCTCTTGGCATGGTAGGCCGTCATTTCGCTGCTGGTAAAGGCATTCGACTCCGCGCCGACGGCATCAAGCTCGGTTGAGACGGAGAGGGCCGAAGGGCGCGAAGCCGTGCCTTTGAAGAGCATATGCTCGAGGAAGTGCGAGAGCCCGTTCTCGCGCTTGCTCTCGAAGTGGGAGCCCGTCTCGGCCGCGACGAGGACGGTTGCGGACGGGTTGTCGTGGGCCGGCACGACGATGACGCGCACGCCGTTCGGCAAAGTGGCCTTCTTGTGCTTCATATGAGGAGAAGACTACCTTAGCGGAGCTTTTCTTTCAAATCTTCGATCCTGACGCGCTCCTGTTCCCCGCTGTCGCGATCACGAAGCGTGACGGTGTCTTTCAAATCCGGCGTCTCGCCGAGGGTATCGAAGTCGATAGTGATGCAAGAGGGTGTGCCGATCTCGTCCTGGCGGCGGTAGCGCTTGCCGATGTTGCCGTTGTCGTCGAACTCGATGTTCGGGATCTCCTTCTTCAGCATCGCGTACACCTCGCGGGCCTTGGCAACGAGCTCGGGCTTATTTTTCAAAAGCGGAAAGACGGCGGCGCGGACGGGTGCAATATTCTTCGGTAATTTAAGATACGCCCTCCTCTCCCCTCCGAGATCATCCTCGGTGTAGGCACTCAAAAGAATCGCCAGGAATGTCCGGTCAACGCCAAGGGAGGGTTCGATGACGTGCGGCACGAGCCTGTCTCCGCTCTCTTCGTCGAAATATTCGAGCCCATGATTTTTCAAGTCGAAATCGGTGCGATAGGCAAGCCCCCACAGTTCTCCACGGCCAAACGGATAGTCAAACTGGAAATCAACAGTGCGTTTGGAATAATGGGCCCGATCTTCCGGCGCCACTTGGAGTTCGATCGTCTGGACAAGACCGATCTCTTTTCCGAAAGCACGCATCTTTTCCACCCATTCTTGGAAATACTTTTCCCAATCATTTTCTTTGACAAAGTATTCGACCTCCATCTGCTCGAACTCACGGGAACGGAAGATAAAGTCTCGAGGAGAAATCTCGTTTCTGAAAGCTTTCCCGACTTGTCCTATACCAAAGGGAAGTTTCGGATGGTGAGTGTCAACCACATTCTTGAAATCAGTAAAAATCCCCTGGGCTGTCTCGGCCCGGAGATGAGAAGTGGTAGTTTCTTCACCCGTGCCGATCTCAACCTTGAAGATTTCATTGCCGAAATTCTTCACATGACCGGAGGCTTCCAATACCTTGGGATTACTGATGATCGTCGTATCGGTCACGAACATATCCTCGCGATCGAAGATGAAGCGCTGTTTCCACAGGCACTTGATATTCTCCTTCAAGATCGCTCCGTAATGTCCGTAATTCCAAAAGCCGGCGAAACCTCCATAAATCTCGGACGAAGGATAAACAAAGCCTCTTCGCTTACACAAAGAGACGACTTTTTCCATCAGATTCTCGCTTTTTTCCGCCATTATTTGACCACTATACCATCTCCCTGGATAAATGCAGGATCGCTTGGCATGTTGGTCGTGAGGGCGGCATTCGTGACCGTCACGGTCTTCGCCGCGACCGTATCGAAGCCGGTAAAGACGATCGAGGAAACAAGCGTCGGCGCCGTGCCGATCTGGGAAATGGAGGGCGTGAGCGAGACTTGGAACTGGGCTTCGCGCAAGGCGCCCGAGAAGCCGGTCCCCGAGGCAAGCGTGCCCAAGTTCCAGGTCACCGTGTTCGACGCTTCATCGTATGAAATGTCCTCTGCGCCGGTGCTCTTTGCGCCGAGCCACTTCACCGCCGAGCCGAGGCGCGCCGTGACTTTTGCGTCGGTGAAGTCGTTCGAGGTGTTCCCCGCCGAGATCACGGCGGTATAGGTCGTCTCCTTCTCCGCCTGGGGCGGAATCGGACCCTTATTGAGGAAAAGCCCGGTCGAATGGAGCGTCTTCGACGAGAGCGAGACCTGCGAAGCGAGCTTCACGACCCGGCTCTCTGAAACGGAGACGGCCTGGCCTCCCGCCGTGGTGCCGGTGAGGACAAACTGGAGCCCGATGTCCCGGCTCTTGCCGGGCACCGCGTCCTTGAGCGACGCGAAGCGGAAGGAGACCGTCCCGCCCTCGCCGGGGTTGAGCTCGCCTACGCCCTGGATGTTCATGAGGATCCAGGAGAGCCGGTCGGTGGTGGAGTTATAGAAGCCGTTATTGCCCGCCACGACGGCGGACTCGTCGAGGCCCGCGCGAGCTTGTCGGCCATATTGTTCTGGAAAGAAACGCTCCCGTTGACCGACTGGCCCGCCGGCGCGACGTAGGTGGCGGAGTTCTCGCCGTTGAAGGCGATCTTGAGGTCGACGGAGGGCCGCTCGACGGCGACCGTCGCCTGGTTCGAGAGGAGCACATTCTTAAAGTTGGCCGAAGGCGCGCTTCCCTCCGCCGCCCCGATGAAGAAGCGGAATGTCCGTTCGTCCCGGTTCTCGCCGGTGAGCCGGCCGGTGATCCTGACCTTTTTCGTCGCGCCGGGCGAGAGGTCGCCGAGCGACCAGACGTTATTATCGGCAAAGGCCGCCGGAGCGGCCTGGTCGGGAGTATAGCCGTACGGGTACTCGGCCTTGAGCATCACGTTCTTCAGCACCTCGGTCGAGTTCAAGACGATGGTGGCGGTGGCGGTAAACGGCTCCCCGCTCGTCACGCTCTTCGGCGCCTCTATGGTAAGCGAGAGGGGCGAGCTCCCGATCATGACGTCGTAGACCTTGTCCTTGTAGAAGGTGGCGTTAGAGCCGCTCACCTTGTACTGGACCGAGAACTTGAGCTCTTTCGACTCTCCCGTCTGGCCGATGAGGAGGAAGGAGACATTCCTCACCGCCTCGCGGCCCGAACCGAGCTTGCCTAAGTCCTCCTTGGCGAAGGTGAGCTGCTTTGCAGAATCCTTGGGGTCCCGCGCGCCGGAGGGGAACTGGACGGAGAAGACGGCCGAGTCGAGGTCGGCGTTGTTGCCGTTCTTGATCGTGACCTTGAGCTCGACCGGCTCCCCCGCCTTGGCCTCGGTTGGCCCGACGACGACGAGGTCAACGTTCTTCGAGGAGATGAAATTGTTCCCGCCGAGGAAGACGAAGCCCGCCACGACGATGGTCGCGCCGAAGAAGAGGATCGCGAATATGAAAAGCCTCTTCACGAAGGGCATCGTGTCAGCCGGCTTCCTATCCCGGGTGAGTATCTCATCGAGTTTCGAGCCTCCCCACGCTTGGGAAGCCTGCGGTGCCTCCGGCGCCGGCGCCGCGACGGAGGCGCGAGTGTCGAGCGGGTTATGGTAGCGCGTGCGCGAATACAGCGTGTCGTCGAGCCTGTCTACCTTGCTTTTGTCTTCGGGCGGCATGAGTCTTCTGACGTATCAGTCGGGATTTCATTATAGCAAAATTCAGGCGAGCTGACTCTGGTGGAGTCCCGAGTTGATCGCTTTGATAAGTTCTGCCTTGTCCAAGCCGAGGTCTTCCTCCTTCAAATAGCCGAGGTGGTAGAGGATGTGGGCGACGAGCCTCCACTCATCCGAGAAAAGATGCGTTTCCACCGCATCAAAGAGTTCGGGATGCGCCGCTTCGCCTTGGACCAGTTTCTCGAGAAGGGCGAGAGGGCGCCCAATTCCGGCCTCGGCCGGAATTGGGCGCAATGTCTCTGCCGAAGTGATGCGCCAATACTCCTTGCCGCGCACGAGTGAGACGGATGAGAGGACGAAGGGCTCAAGCGCTCCGCGGAGCTTCGACTCTTCCTTCCTCACCCCGCTTGCGGAGGCGCGCACGAGTCCGAGGTCGCGCGTGAGGATGGAATACGTGCGGTCCGCCTCGCGGAGCGGCCAGGCACCGAGCACGATCCCCTTAGTTGTGTAGATGTGATAGCTCAACGTTGGTAGCCTTCCCTATCTCTTCCTTATGGGCGTGGAAAAATTCGTCATTCGTCGGGTACTCTGCCCGCTCGCCCGGCTTCAAACCCTGCTCCTTCCGCCACTCCTGCACGGCACGGATCGCGTCGCGGACCTTGCCCTCTTCGA
>JAIFWR010000052.1 GCA_019661805.1 Candidatus Parcubacteria bacterium | reverse complement strand
GCTTTATCGTATAATCAAGACCCATGCATATACAGGTCAATGACGTCGAAGAAGCCTCGCGGAAAGACTTTCTCAAGCATCGCACCGACCCCGAAGCTCCGCGATTGAGGCGTCTGCTCGCTCTGCCAGACCTTTCGCGGACCGAAGGTAGCCCGCTCAAGGAGATCGTCGGTAGGACACTCAAGGTAAAAAGCCTTTCGGATTTTGACACCATCGAAATTCCGGAAATCGTCCGTACAGACATCCTCTTCGACCTCTTCAACATGCCGGAAGGCCACCCGGCACGCTCAAAATCCGACACTTACTACGTAGATGACGACCATGTGCTCCGGACCCACGACACCGTCTTTTGGTACTACTATTTGAACCATCCCGATATCAAGGAACGTATCACAAGAAGAGAATCCTTCGGCACCATCTGCCACGGCAAGGTTTATAGAAAGGATGAGATTGATGCCCGCCACATGAATGTCTTCCATCAGATGGGCGGTTTATATCTCGCGCCCGATTCGCAAAATGTAACGCCAGAAGATTTGAAGAACACGCTTTCAGAAATTGCACGTGCTATCTTCGGTGACAAAGTTGAGTTCCGCTTCTACGATCACAATTTCCCATACACTGACCCATCATTTGAGATGGAAGCTTTCATTAATGGCCATTGGATTGAGATGCTTGGTTCTGGCATGCCGAGAAAAACGGTGCTCAAACAGCTCAAGCTGGGGCAGAAATATAAAGAAGTTTCGAAATTCCCTCCGGTCATGCGCGATATTTCCTTCATCGTGCCGGATACCTTTATTCCAAATGATTATTTCGACCTCATCCGCGAAGTGGGAGGGGAGATGGTCGAGGACGTCGAGCAGATAGACAAGTACGAGAACGCCGAGAAGTTCGGCGTAGGCAAGCTTTCATACACCTTCCGCATCACGTACCGCCATTTGGAGAAGACGCTCACCAACGAAGAGGTCAACGCCGTCCATGCCAAGCTCGAGGAGCGGACGGAAAGAGACTTCGGCGGGCAGAGGGCCTTGAGCCGGTGCGCAAGCGCCCCGGCATGTACATCGGCACGACCGGCCCCGACGGCCTCCACCACCTCATCACGGAGATCTTCGACAACTCCCGCGACGAGGCCATGGGCGGCTTTGCCAACGACATCGAGATCGCGCTCTTGCCCCCAGTGAAGGAAGGGGAGCCGGCCCGGGTTAGGGTCGTCGATAACGGCCGCGGCATCCCGGTCGACATCCACAAGCAGACCAAGGTCTCGGCCTTGGAGACGATCATGACGACGCTCCACGCCGGAGGCAAGTTCGGCGGTGATGGCTACAAGGTCTCGGGCGGCCTCCACGGCGTCGGCGCCTCGGTCGTCAACGCCCTCTCGATCTACTGCAGGGCCGAGGTGCACCGGGACGGCGGCGTCTACGTTCAGGAGTACAGCCAAGGCAAGAGGAAAGCAGCGGTGAAGAAGGTTGGCACGACCAAGAGCCAGGGTACGGTGATCACCTTCCAGCCCGACCCGGGCGTGTTCCCCGATACGACCTTCTCCTTCGAGCGCGTGGCGACGCACATGCGCCAGCAGGCCTATTTGGTAAAAGGTTTGCGTATTAGTGTTTTGGATTTACGGAATATTCCTCCCCCTGCCAAGGGGGAGTTAGAGGGGGTCTTTTATATCAGAGAACTTGGACTCGACGTACCGTCAATGTCCTTCTACTTCGAGGGCGGACTTGTTTCTCTTGTGCGGTTTGAGAACGAGCACGCCAAGCCCATCCATCGGAACATTTTCTACATCGAGAAGCCGGGCACCCAGAGCGGCGAAGTGGTCGAGGTCGCGCTCCAGTACGTCGACGACATCTCGACCAAGATCCTGCCCTTCGCCAACAACATCTACACCGCCGAGGGCGGCACGCATGTGACGGGCTTCAAGACGACGCTTACCCGCTCGCTCAACTCCTACGCGAGGAAGAACAATTTGGTAAGCGAGAAGGAGGACAACTTCACCGGCGACGACGTCCTCGAGGGCCTCACCGCCGTCATTTCCATCAAGCTTCGCGAGGTCCAGTTCGAGGGCCAGACCAAGGCTAAACTCGGCTCGGTCGAGGCCCAGGGCATGGTGGCAGATGTCTTTGGCAGCGCCTTCGCCGCCTTCATAGAGGAGAATCCGGACGACGCCC
Source organism: Candidatus Parcubacteria bacterium (assembly GCA_019661805.1). Lineage (GTDB taxonomy): Bacteria > Patescibacteriota > Minisyncoccia > Phycocordibacterales > Zambryskibacteraceae > UBA5004. Next base: position 1,543 of record JAIFWR010000052.1, on the reverse strand, counting down.
GCGCCATGATCCAGAAGTCGCTCCTTGCCTTGAAGGCGCGCAAGGCCGCGAAGGCCGCCAAGGACTCGGTCCTCCGCAAGGGCGCTCTCGAGGGCATGACCTTGCCCGGCAAGCTCGCGGATTGCCAGAGCCGCTCGGCGGAAGAGTCGGAGATCTTCATCGTCGAGGGAGATTCCGCCGGAGGCACAGCCAAGATGGGCCGCGACCGCCGCATCCAAGCCATCCTGCCCTTGCGCGGCAAGATATTAAACATCGAAAGGGCCCGCCTCGACCGCATGCTCGCGAGCGAACAGATCAAGAACCTCGTCATCGCCCTCGGCACGGCGATCGGAGATACGTTTGATATCACTAAGCTCCGCTACCACAAGATTATCATTGCGACGGATGCCGACGTGGACGGCGCGCATATCCGCACCCTCCTTTTGACGCTTCTGTACCGCTTCTTCCGCCCGCTCATCGACGCCGGACACGTCTACATCGCCCAGCCGCCGCTCTACAAGATCAAGGTCGGCAAGGCGCTCCACTTCGCCTACTCGGATGAGGAGAAGGCGCGGATCGTCGGCAAGGGAGAGACAGGCGACATCCAGCGTTATAAAGGTTTGGGAGAGATGAACTCGGAGGAGCTGTGGGAAACCACGATGGACCCGGCGAAACGCGTCCTGAAACAAGTCACTGTTGACGACGGCCGCGAGGCGGACCGGATCTTCGACATCCTCATGGGCTCCGACGTCCCGTCGCGCAAGTCTTTCATCCAGTCGAATGCCAAAAAGGCCGTCCTCGATATCTAGTTTCAATTAATAAGAGGAGTATAATGGGGGAGGAGGGGGGTGCGTTCCGTATGCCGTCCAAGCTCATCACTTCACTCGGGCTCGTGTCGTTCGTGGTCGCCATCGGTATCGTCGTCGGGAATTTCATCAAGTAGCCGCCTTTCGGGCCATGGGCGCCGCGACCATCCTGGTCGCGGCGCTTTTCGTATCTGGACTTTTAATAAACTTAATGCATAATAGCTGCCAGACGTTCACCTTCTGTTGTGGAGGTTCTCATGAATAAGTCTAGGTTGTTTCTCGCCGGTTGGGCCGTCTCGACCCTCTTGGGGGCCATTCTGGCCATGGCGCTCATGCCGCGCGAACGCGTGGCGGCCATGGTCGTGATGGCAGCGCTCATCGGCTCTCTCGGCGGCGTGATCGTGCTCCTGCTCTCGTACCGGTACGAGCTCAAGCGGCTGCGGACCTTCCGAGACTTTATCGGGGTCCAACTTCCGGATGACGCTCTTCAGAAGCTGGTCCATACGCTCCTCACTGATACGGCCCTCGTGGCGAGACACAGCAGAGAGAGCCTCGACGCGCTCTACGCGAGGGGAATCCACGGCGTCTACGGGAAAACGAGCCGCGGCGCAGAACCGGGTGCCTTCAAAAAGGAAGAAGGCCGAGTTCTCTTCTGCCTTGGGATGTATGAGAGGGCGTTCAATCGCCTCTATGACGACATCTGCATCGTCAAGCGGATCTCCAATAACCGGATCGATCTAAAGAAGCGTCTCCCTTCC
>JAIFWR010000051.1 GCA_019661805.1 Candidatus Parcubacteria bacterium | reverse complement strand
GCGCGGCAAGCGAGAAGCCGTGCTCGGAGAGGATGAACTTCACCTCCTGGGCGGCCTTGTTCCGGTTTGCCGTAAGCGCCTCGATGACGAGGGCCGAGCCGCCCGGGCCGTAGGCCTCGTAGGTGATCGCCTCCATCTGCTCGGCATCGGCGCCGGAACCCTTCTTGACCGCGCGCTCGATCGCCTCGTTCGTCATGTTGAACTCGTGCGCCTTCTCTATCGCCGCGCGGAGCGCGGGAGAATTCGCGTCGCCCTTGACCTGCCGGCTCGCAGTTGCGATAGCCCGCGCCATCTTGGAGAATATTTTAGACTTGGCGGCATCCGACGCCCCCTTCTGCCTCTTGATCTTCGACCACTTGTTATGCCCGGACATATTAAAGGAGTTTTTTCTGCAAATTTGCCGGCACCTTCTTGCCCAAATGCTCATAGGCGTGCGGGGTCAGCACGCGGCCGCGCGAGGTCCTCTCGAGGAGGCCGAGCTGGAGGAGGTAGGGCTCGTTGAACTCCTCGATCGTCGCCTCCTCTTCCGAAAGCGCGGCCGCAAGCGTGCCCAAGCCGACTGGCCCGCCGGCAAACTTCCCGGCAATCGCCTCGAGGAGCTTCCTGTCCGAGGGCGTGAGCCCCTTTTCGTCGACTCCCAAAAGCGCGAGTGCCTCCATGACCGCGTCCTTGTCGAGGCGCCGGTTTGCCACCTGGGAGAAGTCGCGCGAGCGCTTGAGGAAGTAGTTTGCGGTGCGGGGCGTGAAGCGCGAGCGCTTGGCGATCTCACTCTCCGCACCCTTCTCGAGCTCGATGCCCAGGACTTTCGCGGAGCGGCGCAGGATCTCCTCGATCTCACTTTCAGAATAAAACTCGAGGCGGAAGACGCCTCCCGAGAAGCGCGAGCGGAGAGGGGATGAGATCATCGCCACACGCGTGGTGGCGGCAAGGAGGGTGAAGGGCGGCAGCTCGAGCTGGATCGTGCGCGCGGAGGGGCCCTTGCCGATGATGATGTCGAGGACTCCCGACTCCATGGCAGGGTAGAGCACCTCCTCGATCGCCTTGTTCAGCCGGTGGATCTCGTCAATGAAGAGGATGTCGCCCGAGGCGAGGTTGGTGAGGATCGAGGCGAGGTCGCCGACGCGCTCGATCGCGGGCCCCGAGGTGATCTTGAGGTTTCGGCCCGTTTCCTTCGCGATCAAGTGCGCAAGTGTCGTCTTGCCGAGGCCCGGCGGGCCGTAGAAGAGGACATGCTCGGGCGGCGTGCCGCGCTCGCTTGCGGCCTTGAGGAGGATGTGGAGGTTGTCCTTGATCGACTTCTGCCCCACGTAGCCCTCCCAGCTCGAGGGCCGGAGCTCGTGGTCGAGGTATCCGGAACCTTCGCGCGTACCCTTTTTCTCCTTTGGTTTACTTGACATGAAAATTAATCTGTGATAGACTACACATTGCTCGCCGTTCCTTCTATCGGGTTCACAAATCTCTAAGCAACGCGCCTTTCGGGGCGTTTGGACTTCCCTTTAAGGACGCTCTTGGGCCACTTGTTGGTCCTGAGGCCATCCTCGTGAGGATCGTTTAGCTTTTGGTGCATTCCTAAAGTGTTGCTTAGAGATTTCTGCACCCGATCTATCGCTATTATAGGTCCTTTGCCCATTATTCACGTCTGGGCTCCCACTTCAATCTAGACAGAGAGGTCGATGACCCTGTCTAATTCTTCGAGCGTCGTCTTGCCCTGGAGCGCCTTCAATACGCCGTCCTCTGGGAGGGTGAGGAGGTTCTGGCCCTTGGCCGCCTCGCGAATGTCGCGTTCGGAAGGGTTCTCGTTGACCGCCTTTTCGATCTTGCCATCCATGAGGATGGCCTCATAGACGCCGACCCGGCCCTTGTAGCCCAAGCCGTTGCACGCTGGGCACTCCGTACCTCCGGGCATCCAGATCTTCTCCCGCTGGATCCCCTCGAGGTAGCTCTTATCAGCGATGTCCCCGAGGATTCTCTCGACCGTTTCCAAGTCCTTGCCTGCAAGCACGGCTTCCTTCTTGCACGCCTCGCAGAGGGTCCGCACGAGGCGCTGGGCGATCGCGATCGATAAGGCGGAGCTCACGACCTTCGAGTTCACGCCCAGGTCAAGGAGGCGGGGGAAGGTGCCCGCCGCGTTGTTGGTGTGGAGGGTGGAGAAGACGAGGTGCCCCGTGAGCGCGGCATTCACCGCCGTCTCGGCCGTCTCCGCGTCGCGGATCTCGCCGACCATGATCACGTCCGGGTCCTGGCGGAGCGCGCTCCGGAGGCCTTCGGCGAAGGTGTAATTCTTCTCCGGGTCGGTCTGCGTCTGGACGATGCCCTCGATGTGATACTCGATCGGGTTCTCGATGGTGATGACCTTGATCTCGGGAGAGTAGATCTTTTTTAGGAAGGCGTAGAGCGTTGTCGTCTTGCCGGAGCCCGTCGGACCGGTCGTGAGGATAAGGCCGTTCGGCTTCCTGATTTCCTTATTGATGATTGTAAGGAGCTTCGGGTGGATGCCGAGCGATTCCATCTCGACCGCGATCGTCTCTGGGTTGAGCACGCGGAGCACGACCGACTCGCCGTTGGGGCCCGGCAAAAGGGAGGTGCGCACCTCGATCTCGGTGTTACCGAGCTTGATCGAGAAGCGCCCGTCCTGGGCGATCGAACTTACGTTTAATTTGAGCTCGCTCACGAGCTTGATGCGGGACAAGAGTAATCCAAAGGTCTCCCGGTCGAAGAAGAGGATGTCGGTGAGCACCCCGTCGAGGCGGTAGCGCAGGCGGATCTTCTCCTCCTCGGGCTCGAGGT
>JAIFWR010000050.1 GCA_019661805.1 Candidatus Parcubacteria bacterium | reverse complement strand
CATAATCCCTCCTCGGACGATTAGTTCCTGGTCCGGGGCTATTTAACCCTATTTAGGCCTCGATGTCCACAATACGAAGACGGACTTCGGGCCGGTTTCTGAAATAGGACTTCTCGAGGTGGGCATGGAGCGTGCAGGAGGGGCTGTCGGTTTTGAGCTTATAACTTTCAGGGGAAGAGAAGAAGGAGATGGCCTTAATGCCGTTCCCGAGCATGATTTCCAAATGATTCTCTTCCTTGCCGAACGGCGCGTTCGATATTTTAAACACCGGCTTCTCGTTCCCGGTGCCGAACGGGGCAAATTGCGCGACCGTCTTCCACAAATCTTCCCCGACCTCATTGAGAGAAATAGGCAGTACCCTCTCCTTGCCTAGGAGAGGGTTGGGTGAGGTCAAAGTCCCGAGCGCCGCCGAGAGCTTCTCTTCCAGCACGCCGACCTCTTCGAGTGTTATGGAGAATCCGCCCGCGCCCTTATGCCCGCCGAACTCGATGAAGGAGCGAGGTACTGCACTCATGAGTGCGAAGAGATCGTAGCCGTTGTACGAGCGGCAGGAGCCCTTCAACACCCCGTCTCCGTCCCTTCCCCATACGAACGCGGGTCGCTGGTACTCGTCAACAAGGTTCGCGCAGACCAGGCCTAACAGGCCTGGTCTCCACTCGGGATTCCCGATGACGATGACGTCGCGGATCGCTTCCCTCTTCCCGAGTTCGTGCTTGGCAGCCTTGACGAGGCTCCCGACGAGGCCCTTCCGCTCCTGGTTGATCTTTTCCAAATGCGCCGCGAGCCGCTCGGCCTCAATGCCCTTGTCAGTTGAGAGGAGCTTGAAGGCATCCTCCGGCTCGCCCATGCGGGAGGCGGCGTTGATCCGCGGCGTGATCATAAACGTGATGTCATCTTCGGTCAGATAGCTTGGATTGATATTCAAATTGCGCAAAAGGGCGAGGAGACCGGGACGGCGCGTCTTCCGCAGCACCTCGAGGCCGAAGCGGGCAAGGATGCGATTCTCTCCCACCAGGGGCACCATGTCCGAGAGCGTGGCGATGCCAACTAGGTCCAAGAGCCACTTCTCCTGCCCTAGCGGAATACCAAAGCGTTCTTTAGCCAGGACGGCTTGCACGAGCTTGAAGGCGACGCCACAACCGCAGAGGCTATCAAAGGGGTAAGCGCTCCCCTTCAATTTCGGATTGACGATCGCATAAGCCTCCGGTAATTCCTCCTTCGGCTCGTGATGGTCGGTGATAATGACATCCATGCCAAGCCCTTTCGCCAATCGCACCTCCCCAATATCTGCCGTACCGCAGTCGAGCGTAATAAGAAGCGTCGCGCCTCGCTCCGCAAGCTCTTTCATCGCATCGGTGTTTAATCCGAAGCCTTCATCATGGCGATGCGGGATATAGAACTCAATATTCTTGTGCCCAGCCCGACGGAAGAAATCAGCCATAAGCGCAGTGGCAGGGATCCCGTCGCCATCATAGTCACCAAACACAGCGATCCGTTCACTACTTCGGACGGCCTCAATAACGCGGTTGCGCGCCCTCTCCATATCCGGCAGAAGGAGCGGGTCATGCAGTGATTCGTAGGAAGGATTCAAGAAGGCCTCCTTCCCCTCCGGAGCAATGCCGCGGCTCGCGAGGAGCGATGCGAAGATCTCGGGGAAGGGCATGATGCGCATTATTTTAGCATTAGTAGTAACATTGTCGTATGTCCTCACGGTTCAAACGGGGCGAAGGCAACTTGGACGGCATCCTCATTATCGCCTTCCTCATCGTCATCATGCTCCTTGCGCCGAAGGGGAGCGGGAAGGGCTTCTTCTCCTCCCCGACGCTCACGGGCTCGGGTACGGCTATCGGGCCCGCCTCCGGCTCGCACTCTTCGCCCTCCTCGTTCCCATCACCCTCCTCGAGCTACCGGTCGCTCTCGGTCGGGAGCGGGAACGCCGCCTATGAGAACCAGTCTTACAAGGAGTACGTGACGGTTGAGAATTGGGGCGACAAGCCGGTCGACATCACCGGCTGGACGCTGAAAAACGGCAAGGATAAGCGCTCCTACGACGTCGGCGGGCAGCTCCAGCGCTTCTCGGCCGACGTCGCGCGGATCCCCCAGGCCGCTCCCCTCCTCCTCCCCTCCGGCGGGAGCCCGCTCCAGGACGTCGTGTTGCAAAGGGGCGAGCGGGCCGTCATTACGACCGGGTTGGTCTCCGTCAATTCGCCGTATAGGATCACGAGCTTCAAGGAGAACTCCTGCACCGGCTACCTTGAGGCGCTGCCGGATTACGCCTTCGAGCCCGGCCTCCAGATGAGCTGTCCCTCGCCGTACAAGGAGCCGGGGCTCGACGGCCTCGATACCGCGTGCCGGTTATTCGTCGGCTCCCTCTCCTCGTGCGAGACGCCGAAGTTCGACGCGAAGAACAGTAAGGGCGAAGAGTGCGCAACCTGCGTCCACGGGCGAGAGCTCTCGAACGCCTGCGCCGCCTTCATTAGGCAGCACTTCAGCTACCAGGGCTGCGTCGCCTACCACGCGGGCGATCCCTCCTTCTCCTCCGGGAAGACGTGGCGCGTCTTCCTCGGCCGGTCATGGGAGATGTGGGCCCCGAATTACGAGAGCATAGAGCTCTTCGACCGCTTCGGCACCCTCGCCGCCTCGCAGAATTATTAAACCAGGATATGAAAGATCCAAATTGCATCTTCTGCAAAATCGCCTCCGGCGAAATCCCCGCGCATAAAGTCTACGAGGACGGGGATTTCGTCGCTTTCCTCGATATTAACCCCCGCGCCTCCGGCCACGTGCAGGTGATCCCGAAGGAGCATCACCGCTGGGTCTGGGATGTGCCGAATGTGGGAGCATATTTCGAAGACGAGGTGCCGCATGCGCACATCTGGGTCTGGCCGAACGAAGACGCGGGCGGCAAGAAGGATTTTGAAGGAAACGCGGAGAAGATCAGGAAAGCGCTTTGATCCCGGGCAGCGTTCCTTCCGCCAAGAACTCGAGCATTGCGCCGCCGGCCGTCGAAACGAAGGAGAATTTCTCGAGAATATTCAAATTTTGGATAGCCGCAAGCGTGTCGCCGCCGCCAATGATCGTCTCCGCCTCCGCGCCTGCGACCGCCTCCGCAAGCTCATTCGTGTATTTCGCATATCCCGCCTCGTACTTGCCCAAGGGGCCGTTCCAGACGATAAACTTTGCCTCCATAATCTTGGCCTTGAGCCGGCGGAGCGTCTCGTCATTGGCATCGAGCGCCGCGAGGTCCCCTGTCGGGAACATGACGCCGTAATTTTCCTGGAGGCCGAGTTCGTTTGCCTTCACCGCCATCGCCCCGCCGACAAATATCGTGTCGGCGATTTTGGAAAATTTTTCTACCAGCGGGAGCTTCGTCTCGATCTTCGCCCCGCCGAGGAGGAGGAGGAACGGGTGCGGCGGGTTGAAGGCCTTGGAAAGTCGCTCGAATTCCTCGGCAAACCGCAAGCCCGCATAGCTCGGGAGGAACTTCGGCACATTTACAATCGAAGCATGCTCGCGGTGCGAAACGGAGAAGGCTTCGTTTACATAGATGTCGGATCCCTGCGCGAGCTCCTTCGC
>JAIFWR010000049.1 GCA_019661805.1 Candidatus Parcubacteria bacterium | reverse complement strand
GTTCGCGTTCCCGCTCCTCGCAAGTTAGTACTTCGGACTTGAGTCCTCGGATCTCCGGATCCTTAAAACTTAGTCCTTGGGCCCGACACTTGGAAACAAGTGTCGGGCCTTTTTGTTTGCTACAATATGAGCGGGAATATATGAACGAATTCGACCAGTTCGTGAAGCACAAGTTGAAAGCGGCATACTATATCCGCTACGCCGATGATTTCGTAATCTTTTCCTCACATAAAGATGAACTTGCACATATGCGCCATGGCGTAAATATGTTTTTGAGGGAAAAACTCAAGCTCTCACTTCATCCCGACAAAGTATTTATCAAAACCCTTTCTTCCGGTGTGGATTTCCTCGGCTGGGTGCACTTTCCGCATCATCGTGTCCTGCGGACGGTGACGAAGAGAAGGATGAAGAGAAATCTCGCCAGAAATCCATCTGAAGAAACGAAAGCTTCCTACAAAGGCCTTTTGAAGTATGGGAATACGCAGAAATTGCGAAAAATGATAATGTAGGGCCGATGAAGCTTGGAGACTTGAAACAATTCAATCTACCCGATGTGCCGGGAGTGTACTTCTTTAAGAACAAGAAGGTTATTTTGTATGTCGGCAAAGCGACCTCGCTCCAGGACCGGATCAAGAGCTATTTCTCTAAGGATATCTTCGTTTCGCGCGGGCCGCGGATCGTAAAGATGCTCGAGGAGGCGACTGTCGTCGAATATATGCAGACCGATTCAGTACTTGAAGCGCTCATTCTCGAAGCAAACGAGATCAAGAAGCATCAACCTATCTATAATGCCCGCGAGAAGGACGACAAGAGCTACAACTTCGTCACCATCACCAAGGAGGACTTCCCTAAGATCGTGATCACGCGCGGTTCGGGGGACTACGGACCCTTCCCGCACGCAGGGGAGCTTCGCGCGGCGCTGAAGATTATCCGGAAAATATTTCCTTTCAGGGACGAGAAGTGCAAGATCATGCCCGGCAAGTCGAAACCCTGCTTCAACGCTCAGATCGGACTCTGCCCGGGCCCGTGCGCCGGCCGGATTTCAAAAGCTGACTATCGGAAGCAAATTAGGAAAATAAAATTATTTTTCGAAGCGAAGAAGCCGGAACTCATCCGCACGCTCGAGAGGGAGATGCAGGCGCTCGCCAAAGCCCGGGAATTTGAAAAAGCGGAAGAAGTAAAGCGGAAACTCTTCGCCCTCGATCACATCCAGGACGTGGCTCTGATAAAGGCGGACATGGGCACCAGAAATCCCGATAGGCCATTTCGCATTGAGGCCTACGACATCGCGCACCTCTCCGGCACGAACGTCGTGGGCGTCATGACGGTGGTGGAAGATGGGGAAGTGGCGAAGAGCCAGTATCGGAAGTTCAAAATCAAGGCGGACAAGAACGACGACACCAAGAACCTAAAGGAGGTGCTCAACCGCCGGCTGAACCACCCCGAGTGGCCCATGCCCCAGCTTGTCGCGGTCGACGGCGGTGTGGGCCAGCTCAATGCGGCTCGCGAGGTGCTAAAGGAAAGAGGATTTGATATCGAAGTAGTGTCGGTGGTGAAGGACGAACGACATAAAGCAAAAGAGGTGCTGAATTTGCGAGACGGGGAATTCAAAAGGCCCGTACTTCTCGCAAATTCAGAGGCGCATCGCTTCGCCATCGGCTACCACCGGAGGTTGCGCGGCAAAGGATTCAGGATTTAAGGTATAATTTCCGCATGAGCCGGATCAAAGTCGCCGTCCTGCGCGGCGGGCCCTCGAGCGCCTACGAAGAGTCCCTGAAGACGGGAGGCTACGTCCTCTCGCTCCTCCAGGCTATGCCGGAGGAATACGAGCCCGTAGACATTTTCATCTCGAAAGAGGGCGACTGGCACAGGGCGGGGTTGGTCGGCGAGCCGCACGAGGTCCTCGGCCGCGCCGACGTCGTGTGGAATGCCCTTCATGGCGAGTACGGCGAGAGCGGAGAGGCGCAGCGGCTCCTCGAGAGCTTGCACGTGCCCTTTACCGGCTCGGCGGCCATGCCCTCGGCCTTTGCCCACAACAAGGAGCTTGCCAAGGCACTCTACCGCCAACACGGCATCCCCACGCCCGAGTCCGCGCTCGTGAGCGAAGAGGACTTCTCGGAGGAAAGGCTCGTGGCGATCTTCAGGACCTGCTTCCACCCCGTGGTGGTAAAGCCTGCCATGGGAGTGCGCGGCGTCGGCGTGCGGCTCGCGCACACCTTCCAGGAACTGAAGGATGCGGTCAAGAGCGCCTTTGCCTACGGCCCGAAGGCCCTCGTCGAGGAGTACGTGGGCGGCACCGTGGCCTCCGCGAGCGTGATCGAGAGGGCCAAGGGCGAGCGGCTCTACGCGCTCGTGCCCGCGCACCTTGAGACGCACTACCGGCGCGTGCGCCCGAGGCCGGAGGAGAACCGCAGGATGGAGGAGTACGCGAGGAAGGCCCATGACGCGCTCGGCCTCTCCCACTACTCGAGCTCGGACTTCGTCATCACGCCGAAGGGGAAGATATACATACTTGAGACGAACTCCCAGCCGCTCTTCCACGAGGATTCGCTCCTCCACCGCTCGCTCGAGGCCTCCGGCTGGAAGCCCAAGGACTACGCGGACCATTGTTTGAAACTGGCACTTGAAAGATAAATATACTGGGAGCCCCGCAAGCGGAGCTCCCAGTCGGTGATTGATGGGGTGCCATCCCGGCGTCGGCAGGCTCAAGGGCGTGAGGCCCGAACCGCCGTTCCAGAAGGAGACCACCTCATCGCGGCGTGTCTCCTTCCGGCTAAACGTCAGACTACAGAATACCGTATTAATAAAAAAGAGTAAACAAGGGTGGAC
>JAIFWR010000048.1 GCA_019661805.1 Candidatus Parcubacteria bacterium | reverse complement strand
CGACCGCCTTTACGCGGGCTCTCAATCTCCAGGCCTTCTATAACGCGTCGACCGGACTCACTATCACATCGATCATAACGGTCGGCATCATGGGCTCGATCATGCTCCTCATCGCGGCATTCGTCTTCCTCGCTATCGCGATCATGTTCCTCATCCGCTACGTGGTCCTCATCCTCGTCATGATCCTCTCGCCCATCTACTTCGTCGCCTCCGCCCTGCCGAAGGGCACCGGCATCGACAAATACAAGGATCAGTGGATGAAGGCGCTCACGGGCCAGGCCTTCTTTGCCCCGATCTACTTCCTCATGACGTGGATCGCGCTCCGCGTCCTCTCGGGCGTCATGACGGCCTTCGGCGGCGGCACGAGCCCCTTGAGTGCCGCGGGTCTGGCAAATCTCTCGGCCGGCCAGGCCATCCAGGGAAACATTGAGGGCGTTTTCCTCATGGTTATGAACTTTGCCATCGTCATCGTCCTTCTCATCGCCTCACTCACCGTCGCCAAGAACTGGGCCGAGAAGGCGGGAAATGGCATGGGAGCTGCTACCAAATGGGCGACTGGTAAGGCGGGAACCATGAGCTTCGGCCTGGCCGGCAGAGCGGGGAGAGGCACTATCGGCAGAGCGGGGCAAGTTATTGCCGACAATGAATATCTCAAGAGTAAACCAGACAGCATGGCGGCACGGCTAACTCTAGCCGCCGGAAGGAAAACCGCTGGGGCAAGCTTCGATGCTCGATCATCACGCTTGAGCGGACAGTTGGAAGCCGGTAAGGGACAAACAGGAGGTTTTGCAAAAGATCTTAAAGACAAGGTCGAAGCGGGGAAAAAATATTCGGAAACCTTCAAACCTTCCGACCTTCTGGTATCTAATGCTGAAAAAGAGCTCGATAACGCGAAGAAAAATGGCACGAACGCAGATATTGCTGCGGCTCAAGCTCGTGTAGATAAAATCAAAGGCGTAAACGAGGACGAGGCGCGTAAGAGGGAAATTAAGAGGATCAGAGATGAAGCGCTCGAACAAGGTGGTTATAAGAGTGAGAAGGAAGCAAGGAAGGATCTGGTAGGACTGGAAACAGAGAGAACAAGGGAGATTATGCGACTCAAGAGAGAAGAAAATCTCTCTCAGAAACAAGCAGAAGAAAAAGCGGACGCACACGGTGTCGGCTGGAAACCAACCATTATTAAAGGCGCCGCTGTGGAAAGAAAAGAGGCTTACGCCAAAGATAGGGAGGAAGCAAAAATTGCCGGGGTTCCAATTAGCTTTGCCGGCCGCCTTGGATTTGTTGGTCCAGTAAAACGCGAACGACGTGAGGAGGCACTCGCTATTAGGAAGACTATCAAAGAAAAGAAGCCTGCCGAAAAGATAGCTGAAGAGATAGGAAAGCAAGCTAAGGAAGCAGCAGACAACAATGAGGAAGGAGGGGGAGGAGAAGGAGAACCTCGCTCTGTAGGAAGCGGACAGACTCCGGCAGCAGAAGCGGCAAGCCCAAATACGCCACCACCAACACCATGAACGAAACTGATCAGCTCATAGAAGCGCAATTCAACCGGCTCCCGCCATCAGTACAGAAGGCGCTTAATGCGGCACCATGGAAATCTTCTCTTAAGGAAATTGCATCGAACAATAAACTTTCCCCGGAACAAACCGAAAATCTTGAGCGAGAAACGGTATTCGTACTGTACGGCTTCCAAAATCCCGATGATTACGTTCAAAACTTAATAAATGAAGTCCCCGTAGACGAACAAGCTGGTATTGCTATAGCCGGAGAGGTTGATGCAAAAGTCTTCGCCGAGATTTCAAAGCAAATCGGCGATCAAACTGTCTCCAGCGCAATTCATAATACTCTCCCCATGATCGAAAAAGGGGAGCAGGTACATGATGCGCCGCATGCTGAAGCAACTCCCGCCCCCACTCCTGTACCCCAGACTCCGCCCGCTTTGGCCGGCGGCGCCTCGAAGACACGGCCGCATTCCGACACCCCGGTCGAGAAGGTGAGCCTTTCCATGCCGGACTACCGCTACCCGGGCGGCACGGACCCGTACCGCGAGCCGCTCAAGTAAGTTTGCTATAATCTCTGCATGAAGTTCCAAGTACCACAGTACATCGAGGTCGAGGACAAGATCTTCGGCTCGCTCACCTTCAAGCAGTTCGTCTACATCGCGGGCGGAGTCGGTATTTGCGTCCTCCTCTTCACCTTCCTGCCCATGTTCCTCGCCATCCTCCTCTCGACGCCCGTCGCGGCCCTCTCCGGGGCGCTCGCCTTCTACAAGTATAACGACAAGCCCTTCGTGAACCTCCTCGAGGCGGGTTTCAAGTACGCCACGACCGACAAGCTCTACGTGTGGCGAAAGGGCGAGGGCGCGCCAGCGTCCTCGAGCCCCGGAGCGGCGAAACCTATCGAACAAATCTACGTCCCCAAACTCTCACAGTCGAAGCTCAAGGACCTCTCCTGGAGCCTCGATATCAAGGAGAACGCCAATCCGATCACCCAAAACGTGAAGGATGAGCTATAATTGAGGAATGGCAGAGTCCTCTAGCGCGACCCAGGAGTTCGTCCCCATAAGCGAAGTCAGAGACGGCATCGTTCTCTTGAAGAACGGTGAGATGCGCGCCGTCCTCCTGTGCTCCTCGATGAACTTCTCGCTCAAGGGCGCCGACGAGAAGAGCGCCATCCTCCTCCAGTTCCAGGACTTCCTCAATTCGCTCGACTTCTCGATTGAGATTCTCGTCCAGTCGCGGAAGCTCGACATCCGGCCCTACATCGCGCTCCTCGAGGCCCAGGAGCAGAAGCAGGAGAACAACCTCATGAAGATCCAGGTGCGGGAGTTTTCC
>JAIFWR010000047.1 GCA_019661805.1 Candidatus Parcubacteria bacterium | reverse complement strand
CCGCTCCGGCAAACGGCAGGAGGAGCTTGTCGAGAAGCGGGATGCCCCAACCCAGGCGGTATACGGTGACGGCGCCGATCTTCTCCGTCGCCGGCAGGCTCTTGTCGAGCCGCGCGGTAATGAGGTCGAACTCAATATCGGCGCCGAGGCGCTCCGTGATCTCCCAGACCGCGACTTCAGCGCCGCCGATGAAGGGAAAATACGCTGTGGAGAAGATCAGGACTTTCATTACTCGACTCCGAGGAGCTTTTTCAATTCTTCGGGGCTGGGCTCTTTCTTGGTTTGCGAAGGTGGAATAGGTTTAGAGATCGCTGGCTGAGGTGCTTGAATCTTATTTTCCGGCACTTCTCCGACCACGGCTTTCAAGGCGTCACGGAGCGCCGAGACATTCTTCACGTCGGGCTTACGCTGGTTGTCGGTCTTCTTCTTGAGCGCGTCGAGGGAGACGTGGGGCTTCGCGACCGGCTTAGGCATGAGCGGCACCGCTTTGGGAGCCTCTCTTTCTATCACCCTCGTATCGAGGGGCTTCGGATCCGCCTTCTTCGGGTACTTGATGACGGGAGCCTTCGGCTCCTTGACCAGGCCCGCGGCAGCCTTGCCCTCGGCGTGCCAGTCGATGATCGCTTTTTCCACCTCCTCGCGCGGCTTGGCGTAGAGCTTCCTCGAACTCTCGACAATCTCCTTGACGTAATTGAGAGAAGGCAGCTCGATCGGCGCGAGCGTCGTCGCGGAGAAGGGTTGTGAGGTAACCGAATCGATCATGAGTTTGAGGTAAATTTGGCGCAGGCCCAAGTTCACGAGATCCTCCATGGTGAAGACCGGGGCAAACTCCTTCTCAAGCACTTCGGCATCGTAGGCACCGACGCGGAAGGCGAGCATCGAGCCCACGTTGCCGAAGACGGCGTCCCGCACCTCCTCCTCCATCTGCTCTATATACTGGTGCGCCATGGTGAGGCAGAGCTTGTACTTCCTCGCTTCGGACAAAATGTCGGCAAATGATTTGTCGGCAAAGGACTGGAACTCGTCGACAAAGAGGTAGAGTGGCGGAAGTTTTGAGAGAGTAGCGGCATTCTCATCAGCGCGGCTCATGGCGGCGAGGTAAATCTTGGTGATGAACATGGAGCCAAGGAGGCGCGCGTTGCCCTCGCCGACCCTCCCCTTCGAGAGGTTCACGATCATAATCTTCTTCTCATCCATCATTTTGCGCAGGTCGAAGGAGGATTTCGACTGGCCGATGATATTCCGGATCAAAGGGTTGCCCGCGAACTGGCCGATCTTGTTCTGGATCGCGGGAGTCGCTTCCTGGGCGTATTTGTCGGTGTACTTGGCGTACTCGTCGACCCAGAAGGATTTTACGGAGATGTCGGTCACGTTCTCGACGACCTTGTTCCTAAACTCCTTGTCGGTGTACATGCGGTTCACCGCGAGGAGCGTCGCGCCCGGATACTCGAGGAGGGCGAGGAGCGTATTTTGGAGGATGTAGGCCATGCGCGCCGACCAGGCGTCCTCCCAGATCTTTTCGAACACGCTCATGAGGCCGTTGACCACCAAGTGGCGCTTCTCCGCACCGACATCCTCCATGATGTTGAAGGCGATCGGGTACTGCATGTCGAAGGGTGCGAAGTAGATCACGTCCTTAACCCTGTTCTCGGGCACGTACTCGAGGAGCTTCTCGGCCGTGCCGCCGTGCGGGTCGATGAAGACGATCCCGTTCCCCGACTGGATGTCCTGGACGGCCATGTTCTCGAGCAAGGTCGACTTGCCCATGCCGGACTTGCCGATGACGTAGAAGTGCTTCGACCGGTCGGCAGCCTTGATGCCGAACTTCCTCCGGCTGTTCCGCGAGTCTGTCTCGGCGAAGTAGGTAATCTTGTTGGGATCGTCCATTTTGGCCCTATTATACAACAAAACGAAGAAGAGCCGAAGCCACGATGTGGCTTCGGCTCCCGGTCTTCCCCTTCACATCATGTCCCGCTGGTGGCTCCCCGCGAACGGGGTTTCGTCGTCGAGCTCGAGACATTCACCCGCCGCCCACTTGCGGAGGGTACGGTTCTCTTCCGCGAGGCGGTGATTCTCGTGGCCCTGTTCTGCGGCAAAGTCCTCGATGCTCACGGGTGTGGGCGAGCTGTCAGCCCAGACGTAGAGCATGCGCTTGAGTCCGGTTCCGACTGGCGGCAAAGCGCGGCGCACGTGCTTGGCAAGCTCGAGAGCCGCTTCCGCATTGTCGCATTCCTGCGTCGGACGGAAGAAGGTATGGCCGACTTCCGAGACCAGCTCCAGCTCGACGCCGGTTCGCTTGATGGTGTCCGCCAGGGCATCGGCGGCCCGCTTGCCCGTCCACATGACGACAATTCCGATTTTCATGGCATCCTCCGATGCTGAAATGTTCGTGTCTGCGGGTAGCTTACCCGAATCCGGGCCGGGAAACAAGAAAGGCCGGAAGCGCAACGCGCTTCCGGCCCCTTCCACGTCCCCATCAGAATCCGCAGCGCCTGTCCCACTCGGCCCGAATCTTTTCCGCCTGGTCCGGCGAGACCCGATCGGCAAGCTCGAGCGCTCCCAAGATCAGTCCCCTGGCCCAGTATTTCTCGAGCTGGTGATCGTACTCGAAGAAGCCAACATCGCTCATGACCCGAACCTTCTGCCGATCGTCTTCGATCAGATCGAGGAGTTGCCGCGCTTCCTTGTTCAGTTCGTTGGCATGTTTTTCATGCCCCACGCTCTGTTCGATGTCGCGAAGGGTACAGAGCATGAGTGCTCGCGTGTGCGCGTTCATCCCGTTGTCGGGATAAATGTAGAGCCGATCTTGGAGAAGCGCCATGGCGACATTGGGATCGCCGCCGAGTTTCTTCGGCACCTTCGCCATGATTCATTGGGATCGCCGCCGAGTTTCTTCGGCACCTTCGCCATGATTCGGCTGATGACGTCGATCTGTG
This sequence comes from Candidatus Parcubacteria bacterium, assembly GCA_019661805.1. GTDB lineage: Bacteria > Patescibacteriota > Minisyncoccia > Phycocordibacterales > Zambryskibacteraceae > UBA5004. The sequence goes on along the minus strand of JAIFWR010000047.1, from coordinate 351 downwards.
CGGAGCTCCACTGCGGACCCGACCGGAGCCCGAGGGCAACGTTGACGTTCCATGTCGCCCGCCAGCCGTGCCAAGCCGCTAGGAACTTCGCGAATCGACCCTCCATGTAGCGCTTGATGAGCGAGTAGTGGTCGCTCGCGAGCATCACGTGGGCTCCCGGCAGGTCTTCTTTCGAGACCTCGCGGAAGATGATCCGGGCCAGGCGCATGATCTCCCGCGCCGGACCGCGGTTCCAGATGAGCTCGTTCTTCTTCTTGCGGAGCCCTTCAAGCTGTTCTTTGTTCACACATGCCTCCTAAGGCTGAAAAGCGAGTCTATTTACATTATATCACACTATTGTCCTGCTCGCAA
>JAIFWR010000046.1 GCA_019661805.1 Candidatus Parcubacteria bacterium | reverse complement strand
CGATCACGAGTAAGAGACCGGAGCCCAGCACCGCGAGCCGCGGCGCGGGCACACCCTTCGACCCCGCATAGGCAGCCAGTGCGGCCGAATTGGCGAAGTGGCTATACGCGCTGTAGAGGAAGTAGCCCGAGAAGAGCACGCGCCCGATGATGAAAATGATATTCATATGTATGCATTAATCGTAAGCCTTAAGTATAGCGCCCTTTCCCGCGCATTCCTGCACTTGCAAAGATAGTTATAGTGTGATATAATATAAAACAGAACGAGTACACCCGCTTCCAGGAGATTCCACATGTACCAAATCGTCATGGCGGCATTGTTTCTGCTTCTCGTCGGTCTGTTCATCCTGTTAGACAGGATGGGCACGGACTGGCTGATCCTCCGTCTCGCCGAACGCGACGTCTGGTGGTCGCCCTATCGGATGCTTCCGTCTGGCGGACACATCGAGATGTACACCAAGGGCATCAAGCCCGGCGGCGACTTCGCGACGCTCCTCTACGGCCGTATCCCCGGATGGCACTACCACGAGGGCGACCGGCAATTCTACAAGGAGCCGGATCCGGCCTCGAAACCCGAGGAAGTCCATCTCTTCGTGGAAAAGTTCCCTGACGGGCCGCCTGTGCTGGAAAACCGGCTGGCGCGCCTCGGCGTAGGGAAGGTCGGGTTCTTCCGCCGGCTCTACACGCGCCGGCGCCAGTGGGAATCATGGGACCGTATTCCCTCCAAGGGAGCGACGGGCAAGTCCGAGTACGGCGTCGTCCCCAAGGAGACGAAGAAGGACGAGGAGCACATCTTCTACTTCTCCACTACGATGGCGATCAGCCTCGAAACGGTCCCCACCAAGGATCTCGGTTCGGTCCAGGCCAAGGTCATCTTCAACACCCTCCTCGTCAATCCCGAGAAGGCGGAGTTCCTGGCCGGCAAGTGGGAGACGCAGGCTCTAAGCGCAGTGCGCTCGCGGGCCCGCGAATACATCACAAGCAAGACCGTCCAGGAAATTCAGGCCGAACGGGATACCACGGCGCCGACCGATTTCGTCGACACCATCCTGCGAGCAAACCAACCGCAGGCGGAAGAAAGCGGGACGGTCGACGTAGTCAACACGTACGGGATCATGATCCAGGGACCGCGGCTCGAGGACTTCGACGTGAAGCCCGAAGGTGCGGCCGACGACGAGGTCCTCGCGTCCCTCAAGCGGCAGAAGATCGCCATCAACGACCTGGTGACCGCCAACACCCAGGTTGAGATCTCGAGGAAGCGCGGCATGGCGAAAGCGGAAGAGCGCAAGGCCGAAGCCGAAGGGATCACGGCCGAATTCGCCGCCCGCATGAGCGTGCCACAGGGAGCCCAGCTCTCGATGGCGGAAGCGGTGAGGACCACCAGCCTCAAGGCTCTCGGCATCCAGCCGGTAGCGACGGTCACGACTGACGAATAAAAGAAAGGAGTATGAAGGCCGGGCGCAAGCGCCCGGCCTTTTTGATACTTGACATTTTATATTAATGGGTGTATAATGTAAATAGATAACCATTGTTCCTGGAGGTTTCTGTGATTTTCACGTGGAGCGCTGCGGCAAAAGTTCTCATCGTCCTCGCAATCGCTCTCGTCGGTGGTCTCCTCATCTGGGGGCTCTGGCGTAGGGCATCTGCCATCTCGGCGCGCGCGAAGGGCGCATACCTCGTCCTGGCGCCAAAGATGAACACTGTCAGAGAGATCCTCGCGCGAGCCTCACGAAAGGCCGGCTCGTACGCGTATCGCCGAATCCGCGTTCGCATTCGCCTCTTCTTTAGGAAGCGAAGTGCGAAAAAGAGAGCGCAAAAGCCCTCCACCCCGAAAGTCCCTGGTAATTGGAAGGGAGAATGGGGAATGACGATCGTACGGAGCACCCTTCTCGCCCTAATCACCTGGTGGATCTTCACCAAGGCCGTGAACAGCATCCCTCTTCCTGTGGAAGCGGGGTGGCTGAAGATCGGACTGGGACTGGCTAGCATCGCTCTCGTCGTCTGGTTCGCCATCTGGGTCATCAAGTCGGGCTGGCGGCCAGCGACAGCTACTGCCCGGAGAGCGCCGTGGGGCAAGATCATCGCGGGCGTGGCACTCATCGTGCTCGCGGTTTGGGTCTGGAGTTCGTGGCCAAAGTGGACCGACCCCGGTATCGAGATTGGCACTGCCTGGACGGCACCAATCAAGATACCGTTAGGTACGACGGCAATCTGGGCCTCGCGCGACAATGTCGCGTACGAGATCCGGGTATGGGACAAGGGAACACCTACGGACTACCCCTTCCCGAGAAATCCGGTTCCCGACAAACGCGATGCTTGTGAGAGGTATAATCCGATCAAGCAGGCGGGCTCGAGTTTCCAGATCCGCGTCGTGGATCCGGAGATCAAGCGAACTGTCTTCGACGTCAGCATCCTACCGTACAAAAAGGGTGGTCCATGCGAAAAAACAGACGCTGAGAAAGAAACACCGGTTGCCAAGGGAATTCCGCCGCCCGTCCCTACTCTCCCTCTCAAGCCGTTTGATCCGTTCCGCCTGCCTGGCACGGTCGTGAAGATCGATGTCATCAAGATGGATTGAGAACTTCGTATGTACACAAAGGCCACCGCCTCAAGCGGTGGCCTTTTCTTAGAAGCCGAGGTAGTTCGTCTGGAGCTCTATGCCGAAGGTGTTTAGGATGAGCCTGATGATCCCGTAGGCCGAGAACATCACGAAGAGTCCGAGGAGTCCGTAGATGATCTTCTTCTTGCCTTCGTCGCGCTTGCTGTCGGAGGTCTCCGAATTGATGAACTGGACGATCCCCCAGAAGAAGACGAGGAGTGCCACCCCGAAGAGAAGTGAGATCAAGGGATTCAAGACCAGGTCGAAGATCTTGTTGAGGAGGCCGGGGAAGGTCATTCTGCCTTAAGGCTACTTCAGAGGGACAGTCGGAACATCGACACTACCACCTTGTCTAACGTCAAAGGCTATGCCAATAAAGCGCACGAGGCCCCAGACGGAGACCATGACGAAGAGGGCCACAATACCCCAGAGCATGAGGCTCTTGCCTTCCTTGACCGCTTCAGCACCGCCCCAGATGAGCTTGACCAGGCCGTAGAAGAAGGCGAGGAGTGCCAAGGCGACGACGATCGGGAGGGCGAGGTCTACAAGCCTGCCGACAGAGCGCAAGAGACTCTCGAGGTTGCCGAGCTCCTGGGCGAGGGCGACGGTGGGGACGAAGGCTAGCGCTATGATGATAAACTTTTTCATTCTGTCTTTGATGTTTACTTGCTAAATATACCTGCACGGTATGCCTATAATGATACGCTACCCTCCCCCGACCGCAACCGGGCTATCCACTGCCGCGCTTTAGTCCCTTAAAGGGGGTTGAGGTTCAAATTGAGCCCCGACTGGATGAATTTGACGAGCCCCCAGGCCGAAAGCATGACGAAGAGGGCGAGGATGCCCCAGACCATGAGGTTCCTTGCCGACTCGGCGGCATTCTTATCCCCTCCTTTGGCAATGGACTGGAAGAGTCCCCAGAAGAAGACAAGTACCGCCGCCGCGACGGTGATCGGCAGGAGCTCTCCGATGAGGAGCCTGGTCGCGGAGGAGATAAGGGTCTGGAGGTTCATGGCTTGCGTGTCCTCACGTGATCGGTTGGAAGAGCGGCAGGCCGAAGGAGCGCACCGAGCCGAAGCCGAGGTCGGAGTAGAAGAAGCGCAGGATCCCGAAGACGGATGCGAGGACGAAGAGCCCGACGATGCCCCAGATCATGAGGCTCCTGCCCTCGGCGTGGCTCTTGGCGTCGCCCGCACCCGCCTTGCTGATGAAGGAAAGGAGGCCCTTGAAGAAGACAAAGAGCGCCGCGGCCGCGGCGAGCACCGTGAGGGAGTTGATGATGCCCATGGCGAAGGTGACGAGGCTCTTGAAGTCGTAAATCATGGCGTAAGGAGGCTATTGAGGGTGTTGCCGACGACGGTCGAGATGAGGAGAGCGCCGAGGAGGACCGCCGTGCCGATGGCCGAATAGAGGAGAGCCTTGTTTGCCGTGGCGAGCTTGGCGCTGTTCCCCTGGGCGGTCACATACTTGAAGCCGGCGAAGATGAACCCGAGCACGCACAGGATGCCGCCGATCGGCATGACGATGTTCTCGAGGATTGACTTCATGAGGGAGAGGAGGTTGTCGCCGACCTTGAAGGGGTTCTGGAGCTCGACCTTCACCACGATGGGAGGATTGTCTATACCGCCGTCGCCTGGATTGGTCTGGGCGAGGACTGGCATGGCAAAAGAAGCGAAGAGGGTCGGAGCGATGAAGAGGGTTAAGGCGGCCTTTTTCATATTATTAGGAAGAGCCCTTGAGGAGGAAGTTGAAATCGGCATTAAGGAGGGTACTCGTTATAGTGTACACGAGAACCCAGGCCACGAGGATGACCGCATAGCCGAAGACGATCTTCCGCAGCATCGTGCCGGCCTCCTTGAGCGCGTTCGGGTTGCCTTGCGAGGTGACGAGCTTTATGCCCGCGTACACCGCCGCCGCGACGAGGAGGAGGGTGGAGAAGATGACAAGGTCCTGGATGCCGTACTTGATGAGCTGGACGACTTGGGAAATGTCGCAGCGCGGGAGCGGAGGGTTAGCCTTGCTTATCTCCCCGACTTTAAGGAGAGGGTCGCAGAAGTTGGTCAGCGGTTTCCAGCCTGGGATCGGTGCCATGGTTATTTGCCGAGTGCGTTAAGCCTGTCGTTGAGCGCGTTGAGCGCTTCCGAGACGCGGAGCCTGCCGCTCGTCACCGCCTCGACCGCCTCCTGGAAGGCAGTCTTGCTCCCCGCCGGGTTCGGGTCGAGCCAGCCTCGCGCCTGGAGCGCCGCAACGTAGAATGCCGATTCGCTGGCACTCGGCGGCGCAGCCGCCAGGAGGTCGCGGCGCGCCGGCGGGAGGCCAAGAGCCTGCGAGAGAGCGGCGGCGCTTGCCTGTGAAGCGAGGGTCGTCGCTGCGGCAAGCGCCGCCGGAGCATCCTTCGTCCCGCGCGAGAGAGCAAGCCCGTAGACCCGGCCGTAGGTGAGCGACTTGCCCGCCACCCTCGACTGCGGCACGCTCGAGACGGCGAAGTTGAGGGTCGGAGACTTCTTCCGTATCGCGGAGAGCTCGCTTGCGAAGCCGACATAGTAGGCCGCGTCACCCGCCGCGAAGTACGTCTGGGCCTCCGGCATGACCCTGTTCCAGCTATAGAAGGGCTTCGACGGGTTTACGAACTGGGTGTAAAAGTCGAGCGCCGACTCGGCGGGAGCGAGCGGGAGGCCGGGGTTTGTGAGGAGGGCCGACCTCAAGGCACCTTGGGCATTTTGGGTAATGAGGCTCCCCGCTTGGAGAAGGAGGAGGGAAAAAGTCTCTTTGAAATCAGGAATGTTCCTCGTCTCGCCGAGCGCGATCGTGGACTGGATGATGTTCCCGGCCGCATCCTTCTTGGTGAGCTTGGCGGCCTGGGCGTAGACCTCGTCCCAGTATGCGAGCGGCTTCGCGATCCCCGCTGACGAAAGAATGTCGCGGTTGTAGTAAAGGACGAGCGGGTCAATCGAGAGCGGCAGGGCGTAAACGCCGTCGGGGAAGAGGAACATCTCCCCCTCCTGGGCGAAGGTGTTTTG
>JAIFWR010000002.1 GCA_019661805.1 Candidatus Parcubacteria bacterium | reverse complement strand
TTCAAGAAGTAGGTTATTGACATTTTAGGTATTTTACATATAATAATAAAAGGACGTAACTTCTCGAAAAGGAAGAGGTTTCTATGGGCCTACAGTACTGGTTCGCTCTTGGTTTGACGAGTGTGTTGGGTTGTCTCGCCGTTTTCTTCATCGCCCGGTATCAGGAATATCATCGTCGGCTCGCAGAGGAGAGAGAGGAAAACGAAGCCGAAATGGCGAACCTGATCTTCGGTCGTCTGGTCCCTTATATCAACCAGAAGCTGGGCGCGGTTCTCTGGATTAGTATGAGAGCAAGTACTCATCCCCGTATCATGGTGGTGAGCCACCGCAAGCGGGAAGATCTGGACACCATCCAAATCGAGGTCGATTGCTCGGCTAAACAGGGCATCATTTCGATCTCGTATCAAGGTTCTGCTGCGGTCCTCCGAATTGAAGATCTCGAGAAGGCGGTGGAGGAAGTGATCGGCTTCATGGAGGAGATGGTTGCCGAAGCGGTGTAAGTTAGTGCGGCCGGCGTCCCTACGGGGACGCCGGCCCATTCGTTTTATAGCCCTTGAATCCTTATTTTCCTTGTGTTAAGCTGTCGCCACGGCTTTTAAGCCCTTTTTATTTGCCCTATGGCCAAGACATCCGTCATCGCAAGGAGTAAGAAGAAGCCCAAGTTCTCCACTCGGGCTACTAACCGTTGCTTCAGGTGTGGACGCGGACGCGGCTACATGAGGGACTTCGACCTCTGCCGGATCTGCTTCCGCGAACTCGCAAACGAGGGCAAGATCCCGGGCGTCAAGAAGGCTTCCTGGTAACTCTATGGACACCATCGCAAATCTCATCACCAAGCTGAAGAACGCCGGCAATGCCGGCCACGAGAGCGTCTCCGTGCCGCACTCGGCGCTCAAGGCCGCGATCTGCGCCGTGTTGAAGAAGGAGGGCTTCGTCAAGGACTGCGAGGAGAGGTTGGAAGGCGGGAAGAAGTTCCTCGTCGTCTCCCTCTTCGCCGAGAACCGCGTCCCGAAGATCAAGGGCGTCGAGCGGATCTCCAAGCCCTCGAAGCGGGTTTATAAAAAGGCCGAGGAGATCCGCGCGGTCAAGTCCGGCTACGGTGCGCTCATCCTCTCGACCTCCGGCGGCATCATGACCGGTCGAGAGGCGAAGAAGGCGAAGCTCGGCGGCGAAGCCCTCTTCCAAATCTGGTAATCAATTTCAATATGTCCCGCATAGGCAAGAAATCAATCACGCTCCCCGCCAATACCGAGATCAACCTCGCGCCGGGCATGGTATCGGTCAAAGGCCCTCTCGGCACGCTTTCGCGCGCACTCCACCCGATGATCGAGGTCAAGGTCGAAGGCCAGGAGGTTAGCGTCGTACCGAAGAAGCTTACCTTGGAGTCGAGGGCGCTCTGGGGCACCTACGCTTCGCACATCGGCAACATGGTTTCGGGCGTCAACACGCCGTTTACCAAGAAGCTCATCCTTGAGGGCATCGGCTACAAGAGCGAGGTCAAGGGCGACAAGATCGTCTTTGCCCTCGGCTTCTCGCACCCGGTTGTGGTCTCCATCCCGACCACGCTCAAGGTAAGCGCGGAGAAGAATGTCATCACCATCTCCGGCGCCGACAAGGAGGAGGTGGGACAGTTCGCCGCGAAGGTGAGAGCGCTGAAGAAGCCGGAACCCTACAAGGGCAAGGGCATGCGCTATGACGGCGAGACGATCAGGAGGAAGCAGGGTAAAAAGACTGTTTAAGGCTTTTTAAGCCCGATGGTACAAACAAAAAAATGAAAAACATTATTAAACAAGAGAAGAGGGCGAGGAGGCACAAGAGGATCCGCTCGAAGATCTCGGGCACTTCGGAGCGCCCGCGCCTCTCGGTCTTCAAGTCGAATACCGCGATCTACGCGCAGGTCATCGACGACCAGGCGGGCACGACCCTTGCCGCCGCGAGCGGCACGGATGCGAAGAAGGTCGGCCAGGCAGTTGCCAAGGCGGCCCTCGCGAAGGGTGTCAAGGCGGCCGCCTTCGACCGCGGAGGCTACCTCTACACCGGCTCGGTAAAGGTGCTCGCGGATGCGGCGCGCGAAGGGGGATTAACTTTCTAATATGGAACAGGAAGCAATTATAACCGAACAGAAGGCCGCAGCGGCTCCCCAGGCGGAGGTGAAGAAAGAATTTACGCCGCGCACCGATCGCGGACCGCGCGGCGGAGGCCGCCGCCCCGACCGCCGCCCGGCAAGGCGCGACAGGGGAGTGAAGCCCGAGTTCGACCAGAAGATCGTCTCGCTCCGCCGCGTCACCCGCGTCGTCTCGGGAGGCCGCCGCTTCAGCTTCTCGGTCGCATTGGTGGCGGGAAATCGCAAGGGCCAGGTCGGTGTCGGCTTCGGCAAGGCGACCGACACCCCGATCGCGATCGAGAAGGCCTTCCGCGACGCGAGGAAGAATCTCATCACCGTCAATATGACGAAGGACAACTCGATCCCGCACGAGATCGACGCCAAGTATGCCGCCTCGGTGGTCGAGATGAGGCCCGCGCCGGGCAGGGGCATCCTCGCGGGCTCCTCGGTGAGGACCGTCCTCGAGCTCGCAGGCTTAAACAACGTGGGCGCCAAGCTCCTCTCCCGCTCCAAGAACAGCGCCAACAACGCGCTCGTCGCGGTCAAGGCATTGAAGAAGCTCGAGACCACGAAGATCCGCGAATCCAAATAACGGCCATGCAGTTCCACACCCTCAAGCGAAAGACCCCCAACAAGAAGTCGAAGCAAGTCGGCCGCGGCGGCACGCGCGGCAAGACCAGCGGCCGCGGCACGAAGGGCCAGAATGCGCGCTCCGGCAGGAAGAAGCGCCCCGAGCTCCGCGATTTCATCAAGCGCGTGCCCAAGCTCCGCGGCCGCGGCAAGTCCTCCCTCAAATCGAGACAGGCTAAGCTCACGGGCCCTGCGCTCACGACGTACCTCGCCGAGAGGAAAGCGAGAAGCTAAATGTCCACCTTTTTCGAAAAAATCCGTCTTGCCTTCGCCGACCGCGGCTTGAGAAACCGCATTCTCTTCGCCGCAGGGCTCCTTGTCGTGGCGAGGCTCCTCGCCGTCATCCCGATCCCGGGCATCGACCCGGCCAGGCTCCAGAGCCTCCTGTCGGGCTCGGAGTTCTTGAACCTTCTCAACCTCTTTTCCGGCGGCGGCCTCTCGAACCTCTCGATCGTCATGCTCGGCGTCGGCCCCTACATCACGGCCTCGATCATCATGCAACTCCTCACGGTGATGAGTCCCGCGCTGAAGCGCATATACCAGGATGAAGGCGAGGCGGGGAGGAAGCGCTTCGCCCAGTATTCGCGCCTCCTTACCGTGCCGCTTGCGATCGTACAGGGTTACGCCTTCATCAAGCTCCTCCAGGGACAGAGCGTCCTCCCGGCCCTCCCGCTTGGGACGCTTGCCATCGACATCGTGATCATCGTCGCGGGCTCGCTCCTCCTCATGTGGATCGGCGAGCTCATTTCCGAGTTCGGCATCGGGAACGGCGTCTCGCTCATCATTTTCGCGGGCATCGTCTCGAGGCTTCCAGCTTCTGCGGGCCAGCTCCTCTTTACCTACGAACCCTCTCAGCTGCCGGTCTACATTCTCGGCCTCGCGATCGCGCTCCTTGTCATCTTCGGCGTCGTCCTCGTGACGGAGGCCGAGCGCCCCATCCCGATCACCTATGCGCGGCAGGTAAGGGGGAGTACCGCAAGCCAGGGAGGCGTCTCGTCCTACCTCCCGCTTAGGATCAACCAGGCGGGCGTCATCCCGATCATCTTCGCCCTTTCCATCCTCCTTTTCCCGAGGATGATCTTCCAGTTTCTCTCCTCGTCCTCGGTCGCCGCAATTGCCTCCTTCTCGAGTAAGGCGGTGGCGCTCCTCACCAATAACACCTTCTACGCCTGCACGTACTTTGCCTTCGTCGTGCTCTTTACCTACTTCTACACGGCGGTCACCTTCGATCCCGACCAGATCTCGACCAACCTCCAGAAGTCGGGCGCCTTCATCCCCGGCGTGCGCCCCGGTCCCGCGACCGCTGACTACATCATGAGAGTGCTCACGAGGCTTACCCTCGTCGGCGCCCTGTTCCTGGGCGGCATTGCGGTTCTCCCGCTCATCCTGCGCTCGGCGACCGGCATCCAGTCGATCTCGATCGGCGGCACCGCGCTCCTTATCGTCGTCTCGGTCGTCATCGACTTGGTAAAGAAGATCGACGCCCAGCTTTCGGCCAAAGAATACTAATTTGTGCCCTATAATGGAGGAATGTCTCTCCACACCGTGATCTTTATCGGCCGCTCCGGCTGCGGGAAGGGAACCCAAGCCGGGCTCTTGAAGGACCGCATCCACCGCCAAGACGAGGGTAAGAGCCCCATCCTCTACGTCGAGACGGGAGAGCACTTCAGGAACTTCATCCGGGGCACGAGCTTTTCCTCCACGCTCTCGCAGGAGATTTACGGCCGGGACGAGCGCCAGCCCGACTTCCTCGCCGGCTGGATGTGGGCGAACCTCCTCATCCAGGAGATGGGGCCCGGCATGCATATCGTCTTCGACGGCGCCCCACGCGCCGTCTCGGAGGCCGAGCTTCTCACCACCGCCCTTACCTTCTACAAGCGGGAGCGGCCGGTCGTGATCCACGAGGAAAGGCTCCTCGCGCGAGGGCGGAGCGACGACCGGACGCTCGCGAAGATCGACAAGCGGCTCGACTGGTTCGACAAGGACGTCCTGCCAGCGATAGAGTACTTCAAGAGGGATCCGTACTACCGCTTCATCGAGGTGGACGGCGAGCAGACGATAGAGGGCGTGCACAGGGACATCATCGCGGCATATGACTATAGCGCTTAAGAGCGACAAGGAAATAGAAATATTGAGGGAAGGCGGCAGGAGACATGCCGCCATTTTGAAGGCGCTTGCGGACATGGTCGAGCCGGGCCTCTCGACTCTCACGCTCGAGGAGGAGGCGCGGAGGCTCATTCGGGAAGAGGGCGACAAGCCGGCACACTTAGGCTATACGCCGTACGGCGCCTCGAGGCCTTTTCCGGCGGCGCTCTGTGTCTCGGTGAACGATGAGATCGTCCACGGCATACCGAACGAGGTGCCGAAGGTGTTGAAGCAGGGCGACGTGGTCAAGATCGACCTCTCGCTCATACACAAGGGGATGTTTACCGACTCGGCGATCACGGTGGGTGTCGGCGCGCTCGATGACGAGGCGCAACAGCTCCTCGAGGTCACGAAGGCGGCACTTGTTGCGGGTATCGCGGCCGCGCTCCCGGGCGGCAAGATCGGCGACATTGGCGCCGCGATAAGTGCGGTGGTAGAGCCTTCTGGATTTTCTTTGGCAAAGGACCTCGTCGGCCATGGCGTGGGGTACAAGATCCACGAGGATCCGTACGTGCCGAACGTCGGCAAGAAGGGAACAGGCGAAGAATTGGTCCCGGGCCTCGTCATCGCCATTGAGCCCATGGTCAACACCGGCAAGCCGGGGTGGAAGACCCTCCCGGACGGCTACACCATCTCGACCAAGGACGGCTCCCGCTCGGCCCACTTCGAGCACACGGTTGCAATTACGGAGAAAGGCAATATAATTCTTACTTCCAATGACTGACCATCCCAAGAAAGAGCGCACCTTCGTCGCCGTGAAGCCGGACGGCGTACAGAGGTCGCTTATCGGCGAGATCATCAAGCGTTTCGAGCGCGTGGGGCTCAAATTGGTCGCTCTCAAGCTTACGGTGGTTGATGAAGCCCATATCCGGGCACATTACGCCCAGCTCGAGAAGAGGATTCAGGATATTCTGGTCAATTACATGACCAGCGGACCGGTCGTGGCTATGGTGTGGGAAGGCGCCCACGCGGTCAAGCTCGTACGAAAGCTCGTCGGCAAGACGGAGCCGCATTCCTCCGACGTGGGCACGATCCGGGGCGACTTCACCCTCGACTCTTATGAGATGTCAGATGCCGAAAGCCGGGCCGTGAGGAATCTTATCCATGCTTCGGGTAATGTAGAGGAAGCTACCTTTGAGATTGCCCACTGGTTCAAGCCGGATGAGATCACAAACTACAAGCTTGTCCAGGAGAGCATCCTTTACGACGTGAATCTGGACGGTATTTTGGAATAGCGAATTTCCACGGCCCTGCATAAGGGCGACTACGAACCGTTTCCGGCCCCGCGTCCATACGTTTTCCCCAGTTTTTTATTTCCGGAGCGGTATAATTGAGCAAGGGTTATTTGCGGTATTATCTAGCTAAAACACATTCAGGGATCCCGAATCGTATGCGGCCTTGGCCGCATTACTGAGGGAACCCACCTAGCGTAAAACCTAGGGCAATACCAGAATAACCCTCACAAGAATTCCGGACCGCATTGGCGGGACCGGAATTTTTGTTAGAATGGGCCCATGTCCCGGCAATCCCCAATCCTCTACACCGCCCTCCTTTTGGCAGGGCTCCTGGCCGCGCTCCATTTCCTGGCAGACGCCCATTCTCTTTATTGGAGGTTCTGGTGGTACGACGTCATGATGCATTTCCTCGCGGGGCTTGCCCTCGGGCTCTTTGCGTATTGGGGACTCTTCGCCTCGGGGATCCTCTTCAAGCGGGAGAGGAGAACGTCCCTTGTGGTCGCCTCCGTCGTCATTTCCGTCTTCATCATCGGCGCGGCGTGGGAGGTGTTCGAATATGCTAATGGCATCACCGACTCGCATGAGGGCTACGCGCTCGATACGACGAACGACCTCATCCTCGACTGCTGCGCCGCCGCCCTTGCCGCCTTCATCGGGTTAAGGAAGCGGCATGGCTAAGCTCACCTGCTACGGCGGCGCGGGGAATGCGACGGGCGCGAATTTCATGCTTGAGATCGGCGGCCGGACCGTGCTCATAGACTGCGGCATGGAGCAGGGAGGGGAGAGGGCGCATGCGCATAACCAGCGACCTTTCCCATACCCGCCCGCCTCGGCCGAACTTCTCTTTATTACGCACGCTCACATTGATCATGTGGGACTCATTCCTAAACTGGTGAAAAATGGTTTTGCGGGTGAAGTCTGGTCTACCCAGGAGACGAGGGAGATTGCTCAACTGCTCCTCGAGGATGCCGAGCGCATCGGTGCCGATAAGAATGAGCCGCTCTACGGCCCAGCCGATGTAGTCCGTGCCCTATCTCAGTGGCAGACCCTGGCCTACCATGAGCCCAAGGACTTCGGAGGCTTTACGATCGAGGCCTTCGACGCCGGACACGTCCTCGGCTCGGCGATGTACCGGTTCACTTCTCCTTCGGGGAAGACGATGCTCTTTACCGGCGACCTCGGCAACTCTCCCTCGCTCCTCCTCGGCGACCGGGAGAGGGTAAAGGGCCTCGACTACCTCCTCATGGAGTCCGTCTACGGCGACCGGAACCATGAAGGGCGCGAACTTCGCGACGCGAAGTTCGCGCGAATCGTCTCGGATGCGGTCAAGCGCGGAGGCACGCTCATGATCCCGGCCTTCTCGCTCGAGCGGACGCAGGAGATACTGCTCCTCCTCGACAAGCTGTTCGAGAAGGAGGAGTTTTTCAAAAAAGAAAAACTCCCTTCCGCCCCCGTCTACCTCGATTCGCCATTGGCCTCGCGGATCACGCCGATCTTCGAGCAGGCGCTCGGGCCGGACCGGTTCAACTTCAAGGAGCTCGTAAAGATCGCCCGGGTGGCGGACTCGCGCGACATTTGGAGTACGCCGGGGGCAAAGATCATTGTCGCGGGCTCGGGCATGTCGACCGCCGGGAGGATCCTCGGCCACGAGAAGCACTTCCTCCCGGATCCGAACTCGACGATTCTCTTCATGGGCTATCAGGCGGCCGGCACGTTCGGCAGGCAGATTGCCGAAGGGGTAAAAAATGTCGTGATTGACGGCGAAACGGTGCCGGTGCGCGCCACAGTCGAGAGGATCGAGGGCTACTCCGGCCACGCGGACTCGGACGCCCTCGTGGAGTTCGCCTCCGCAAGCGAAAAGACGCTCAAGAAGGTCTTCGTCGCCATGGGCGAGCCGAAATCAGAAATTTTCCTCGCTCAGCGCCTCAAGGACGAGCTCGGCGTCCTAGCCGTGGCGACCGAAGAGGGGAAGAGCTACGAATTGGATATGTAAAACCAGCCAAACAAAAACCCCGGCTCTGGCCGGGGTTTTTGTTTACTTCACCGCTTCGATAATTTTCTTAAACGTTTCCGGGTGCTCGGTCGCGATCTGGGAGAGGATCTTCCGGTCCAAGGCGATATTGGCCTTCTTCAAGGCCGGGATGAACTTCGAGTAGGAGAGGCCCTCGGATTTGAGCATGGCGCTCATGCGGACGTTCCAAAGCCGGCGGAAATCGCCCTTTTTGTCCTTCCGGTGGGCGAAGGCGTAGGCGCCCGCGTGGGAGATCGCCTCGTAGGCCTGGCGCTCCTTCTTCGAGCGGCCGAAGCGGTAGCCCTTGACCGATCGGAGGACGTTCCGGCGGGTCTTCAATGCGTTGACTCCTTTCTTGACGCGGGACATGGAAGTTTATTGGATGTTTACGAGGAAGCGGGCGCGCTCCTTCATGCTCATGTGGAACTCGCTGTTTCGGTGCTTGGCGGCCTTGGCGGCGCGGCGCTCCTTGGAATTGAAGTGGTTCTGCCCGGCTTTCCTCGTCAAAAGCTTTCCGGTCTTGGTGACCTTGATGCGCTTCTGGTAGGACTTATTGGTTTTGATCGCCATGGGATTGCAGGGCTCCATACTACGGATTATTGGGCATTTGTCCAGTCCGCCGGCTTATGAACGCTCTATGAGGACGCTCATGCCCTTGGGGCTCTTGGTGGCAGGGGAGGCGATCTTGTAGTCGACCGAGACGAGCTTGAGGAGCCGCTCCATGCGCTCCTTGAGGAACTTCTCGTCGAGGTACTTGGCCCGGCCGGGGAGGAAGAGGTCGAGCTTCACCCGGTGCCCCTCTGAGAGCCATTCGGAAGCTTTCTTCGCCTTGAGCGCGAGGTCATTCTCGCCCGTACCGATCTTGACTTGGACGTTCTTGACCTCGCTCGAGTGAGCCTTCTTTGAGGCCTTCGATTTCTTGTTCTCCTCGTAGAGGTACTTGCCGAGGTCGGCGACCTTCGCGACTGGGGGCACGGCGTTGGGGGAGACCTCTATCAAGTCGAGGCCGAGCTCGCCCGCCTTCCGCATGGCTTCCTCAAGAGTGAGGATGCCGAAGTTCTCTCCCGTAGGCCCGATGACGCGCAGCTGCCGTGCCGTTATTCGCTGGTTGGTGCGGGGTTGCAATGCTGTGTATAACTTACTGGTGCCATTAGTATAGACTAAGAAGCGATGGAATACAAACACAATCCGCCCTCGCTCGCCGAGCTCCGGGCGGCGAGGAAGCCCGTCAGGAACGACCGGATAGAGCACCTCATGTCGCTCTCGCTCTCGGAGAAGTTCGCCGTCTACATGCATCGGGCCATCGGCTCGCTCGGATTCTTCTTCCTCATCATAGGGTGGACCGCTGTGTGGCTCGCCTGGAATATCTTCGCCCCCGCCCAGTTCCGCTTCGACCCCGCGCCGGCATTCGTCATCTGGCTCTTCGCCTCCAATATCCTCCAGCTCGTCCTCCTGCCGGTGATCATGGTGGGGCAGAACATCGAGGGCCGGGCCGCCGAGTGGCGCGCGCAGATGGACTTCGACATCAACCAGAAGGCCGAAAGGGAGATCGAGGCCATCATCTCGCACCTCGAGAACCACAACGAGCTCATGCTCGAGATCATGCGTAAGATCGACAGGAAGTAAGCCGTCTCAAGCCATTGAGAGGCGCAAGCCTCCGGATTATAAGTTTAATCCCCTCGTCAATGGCAACTAAGAGACAAAGGGACGCCGCCCGCCGCAACATTAAGAAGGCGCAGGCCGCCCGTCGCCGAGGCTCATCCTCGCGCAGTCGCAGCAGCGACGACATGTAGCGCTTAGGAGTGCGAATAGCGTAAAGCCCCGGACCGCTCTGCGGTCCGGGGCTTGTAAGTGCTACATGCGGCTTCCTGCGGCCGGTCTCTATCGGCAATCCGGACAATGTTCCTCCGCATCCAGATGCTTGACGTTTGTCGCTCGGCGGCAGTTCTTGCAGTGCCTCGCCTGGCCGCTCGAGAGGAGGACGAACTGGTCAAGCAATTCGTTGCCGCCAAGCCACGGGCTCTCGCCCGCCTGCGGTCTCGGCACATCGTTCGGCGTCGGCTGTCGCGTACCGTATCCCATGGGTACCTCTTTCGGAGTTGTCTACTTCTTCTCCTTGAATTTGAATGAACTTCGGGGCAGGCTGTCCACCGCAGCCGCCGTAATGGCGCTCGCGAATACGAGAAGCACGCCCGCCGTCATGAGGAATCCGACCAGCCCGCTTCGCGTGTCCTCGTCCACGCCGATGCCGGGCAGGAGCGAGAGGATGGCCGTGACGATCATGCCGCCTCCGGCCGCGCACAGCATGATGGCCGCGACGTCGATAGGCGGAGTCCGTTCCTGTTCCCGCTTCTGGGCCATGGTTGCGCTCCTTTGGTGTGTCTGGTTCAAGGATACGCTTTTACCCAGGCGAAAGCAAAACCGTCCCGCTCGAGCGGGACGGTTTTGCGAAGTGGTGGAGATGGGCGGAATCGAACCGCCGTGCAAGAAGGAGCCGGAATGAAGTCTACGCGGGGTAGGTTGCTTCGTTTGATTCGAGATCTGAGATACAAAACAAACGAAAGCTCTCAGATCTCTATCCTCTTAATTTAAGAACGGGCCGAGGAGCTCCCGTTCCAGAGTCTCATGTGATTACACAGCGTCCGCTACCCAAGACATCTTGCGGAACTGTGCCGATTCGTTACGCGAACTTACGCTCGAGCGTAGGCGAACTGGAAATCGCTAGCCGTAAAGTACGGCGAGACGATTTTTGCAAAGGTTGAGTTTGCAGTTGGTTGTGAGGCGGATTAGAGAGTCGCTTCGGCTCTCCCGCGCATCAGACCGGCGGCCCTCTTGTCTAGGCCGATCATCCCCATATTGATATTACAATGAACGTCCGAGGTCCCTCTCCGTATCGCGCTTCTTGATCGCCTGGCGTTTGTCGTACTGCTTCCGGCCCTTGGCGATCGCGATCTCAACCTTGAGGAACCGCCCTTTATTATACACCGAAAGCGGGACAATTGTCAAGCCTTTCGTCGCCTCCGCGTCGGCCAGTTCGGCGACCTCCGGCGCGGTGAGGAGAAGCTTTCTTGCCCTTGTCGCGTCGTAGTCAGAGGGGGCGTTCTTGGGCTGGTAGGGAGGCACCTCGGCGCCCATGAGCCAGGCTTCGCGGCCGCGCACGCCTATAAACGCTCCTCTAAGCGACATCTTACCTTCCCGGGCGCTCTTGACCTCCGCACCCGAGAGCTCGATGCCCGCGACGAACTTCTTCAAGAGGTCGAAGTCGAAGCGGGCCTTCCTGTTTTCCGCCAATGCCATAGTGTGAATGATAGCAAATTTCAGTATAATGCGAGCCATGAAGGAGAACCCGCAAAATAAGAAGAAATTCGTCATCCGCAAGAGCGACCGGCGCCAGGGTCCGCCCGGCCGGGGGCCGCGAAGCCCGATAAGCCAGGCCGCCTTCGCCGTAGCGACGCTCCTCATCCTCGCGGGTGCCTACTCGCTCTTCCGCGGCGCGCCTACCGCCCCCAAAGAGATCTCCCTCTCGGAGCTCTCTTTGGACATATCGAAGGGACTCGTCCAGAGTGTCTCCGTCAAAGGCGACGCGCTCGACGCCTCCTACTTCGGCGGCCTCCACAAGTCTTCGCAGAAGGAGGCCTCGACCGCGCTTACGACCACGCTCAAGAACTACGGCGTGTCCTCGGAGGCGCTCGGCAAGGTCAAGATCGCGGTCGAGAACGAGCAAGGCTTCCTCTACTGGCTCTCCTCGCTCGTGCCCATCGTGCTCCCGATCCTCTTCATCATCTTCTTCCTCTGGTACTTGTCGCGGCAGGTGAGAGGGGCGGGGATGCAGGCCTTCACCTTCGGCCAGTCGAAGGCGCGCCTCACGAACCCGAACGACCCCAAGAGCCGCGTCACGTTCAAGGACGTGGCGGGGGCGAAGGAGGCCAAGGAGGAGCTTAAGGAGATCGTCGACTTTTTGAAAAATCCGAAGAAGTTCCTCGACATCGGCGCGCGCATTCCGAAGGGCATCCTCCTCATGGGCGCGCCGGGCACGGGCAAGACTTTGCTCGCGCGCGCCGTGGCGGGGGAGGCGGGGGTCTCGTTCTTTTCCATCTCGGGCTCCGAGTTCGTCGAGATGTTCGTCGGCGTCGGCGCCTCCCGCGTGCGGGACCTCTTCAACCTCGCCAAGCGCTCCTCGCCGGCAATCATCTTCGTCGATGAGATCGACGCGGTCGGCCGCGTGCGCGGTACGGGCGTCGGCGGGGGAAACGACGAGCGGGAACAGACGCTAAACCAGATCCTGGTCGAGATGGACGGCTTCGAGCCCAATGAGAAGGTCATCGTCATGGCGGCGACCAACCGCCCTGACGTGCTTGACCCCGCCCTCCTGCGCCCTGGCCGCTTCGACCGCCGCGTCACCCTCGACCTCCCGGACAGGAAGGACCGCCGCGAGATCCTCGAGATCCACGCGAAGAAGAAGCCCTTCGCGGAAGACGTGAACCTCGACGTCATCGCCGAGCGGACGCCCGGCTTCTCGGGCGCGGACCTTTACTCGCTCATGAACGAGGGCGCGATCCTCGCCGCGCGCGAGAACCGGACCAAGGTCTCGCAGTTTGATTTGATCAGGAGCATCGAAAAGGTAATCATCGGTCCCGAGCGCCGGAGCCATTTGCTTTCGAAGAAGGAGAAGGAGCTCACCGCCTACCACGAGGCCGGCCACGCCCTCGTCGCGAGCGTCTTGCCCTACGCCGACCCGGTGCACAAGATCACGATCATCTCGCGCGGCCGGGCCTTGGGATACGTCTTCAAGCTCCCGCTCGAGGAAAAGAAGCTCCAATCGAAGAAAGAATTCCTCGACGATATCGCGGTGGGGCTCGCGGGATACGCGGTGGAGAAGGACATCTTCGGCGATATCACGACGGGGCCCTCGAACGACCTCCAGGTCGCGACCGCGCTCGCGCGCGACATGGTCACGAAGTACGGCATGAGCGAGGCGATGGGGCCGATCGCGCTCGAGAGCCAGGGCGGGAAGCCCTTGTACGGCCAGGGCCCGTTTGAAAACGAGTATTCCGAAGAGGTCGGCGCGGCCATCGATGCCGAAGTCTCCCGGGTCATGAACGACTCCATGAAGCGCGCCGAAAAGATCATCAAGGATTACCGGAAGGTTTTAAATGCCATTGCCGAGCGCCTGGTCGAGGTCGAGACGATCGAGCAGAAGGAGTTCGAGGACCTCATCAGCGCCCACGGCATCGTGCCGAAGCGGAAGAAGGATTTGGAACACCAAAGATAACAAACCTCCCCGCCATGGCGGGGAGGTTTGTATGAACGGAGAAGGAACTAATTGCCGCACGCCTTGCACATGCCCTTGTGGCCGAAGGCCTCGTAGAGGGCCGAGAGGGCGACCAGGACGTAGACGACGGTCATGAGGGTAGCCGGCAGGTAGTTCGCCAAGCCGTAGCCCAAGACCTCGAGTCCCCAATTCAAGCCTCCGATAATAAGCAGGATGAATGCGATTTTGTGGAGCTTCATGCTATAAATTAATTGCTAAGGGCGTCAGTTAACCCTCCATCCATTTTACCACTGTCGCGTTTCCGCAATACCGAGTTGTGCACACCCCGTACTGGTCCACCTGCTTGGATTCGAACCAAGAACCAATCGCGTATAAGGCGACTGCTCTACCGTTGAGCTACAGGTGGTGCAAATCCAATATAGCAAACTAGGCGTATCTTCGCTTCATTTTCACTTTCATCCCGAGCAGGTGGCGGAGCGTCCGGCGGAGGCCGAAGACGTGGAAGTGGAGGTAGGGCCGGAGCCACTCTATGGAGGCGGTAAAGATCGCCCCACCGGAGAAGAAGGTCGAGCGCTGGACGAGCCTAGAGGAGAGTGCCACGCCGAGGAACTTGTTCGCGTAGAAGGGGAGGAACCCGACGTTGGTGATGCCCGTCGGGTGCCCGGCGAGGGTGCGCAGCTTCTCCTCGAGGATGGTGAGCGGGCAGTTGCCGTAGTAGGACCAGAGGACGACGATCGCGAGGAGGATGCCCGCCTCGAGCGGCCTGAAGCGCTTGTAGCGGAAGCAGACGAGGAGCCCCACCACCACCGCGAGGATGATGAGGAAGTGCGTTGCCGCCGTCGCGTCCGCCCAGAAGTCGAAATTCATAGGAATAATGGTACCACAAGAAAACGGCCCGCCAGTATTGGCGGGCCGTCACAGAGTCGAATGTGGGAATGAAGGACGTTAGAGCGCGAGAAGCGCGGCCCGCTCCGGTTCCGGGAACTGGCTCGCGACGAGCTCGCGGTACCAGTCCTTGGGCTCCCCGCCCTTGTGATGCGCGTCCTCGACCGTCATCTCCTGGATGTCGATCGCGAAGTTCTTCCTCACGAACGGCACGTAGAGGTCGGCGCGATGCACGAACTCGAGGTTGTAGAGCTTCACGAAGAGTCCGGCTTCCTTTGACGACCCCGCCACCTTGTGGCGGTAGATGGTGTCGCCGCTCGTGCGCTTGATGGCCTCCGCGCCGCCCTCCGTGACGAAGAGGAAGCACTTCGGCAGCGGGTAGTAGGACTTCTCCATCCCGGCGGGCGTCGTCACGGCGAGGACGCCCTCGTCCATGTTCCAGTAGACGAGGGGCTTGTACCCCGTGTCCCGCGCCGCCTTCCAGACGGCCTGTTGGCGGCGGAAGTCGCGCTTCGCCCGCTCCTCGCGTTGTTGGACCTCGAACTCGTGGCGCTTGTGGTGGATGATCAGTTCAGTCAAGAAACCTCCTCGTTAATGCCTAACTTCCATCTTAGCACAGTTGCTATATTTTGTCAAGTATCTGTAAAAAACCTAAAGTCTATTCGAAATGGATGCGGCGCACTTCGGCTTCAAGGCGGGCCTTAATGAGCGGATGTTTGGTAAAAGTAGGATCGGACTCGACGAGTGCGCGCGCTTCCGCGCGCGCCGCCTCGACCATTTTCAAATTCTTGATCGCCTCCATGCCGAGGTCGGAGATGCCCCACTGCTTTATGCCGGTAAGCGCGCCGGCGCCGCGGTTCTTAAGGTCGAGCTCGGCGAGTTCGAAGCCGTTCTTCGCCTCGACAAGTGCCTTGAGCCGCTCGCTACTCTTCTGCGACGCGCTTTGGGGGAAGAGGTAGCAGTACGGCTGGTGCGTGCCGCGGAGCACGCGGCCGCGGAGCTGGTGGAGCTGGGCCAAGCCGAAGCGCTCCGCGCCCTCGATTACGATGAGGGAGGCATTCTCGACCGAGACGCCCACTTCGACGACGGAGGTTGAGACGAGGATATCAATGCGCTTCTCCTTAAACTCCTGCATGATGCGCTCCTTCTCGTCCGGCTTCATCTTCGAGTGCAAAATCTCGATGCGATAGTCGGGGAAAATATCTTTTTTGAGCCGCTTCGCTTCTTCTTTCACTGATTTCGCCTGGACCGCGAGCTCTTTTGATGGATCGGGCTCGTCAATACGCGGGCATATGACAAAAAGCTGGCGGCCCGAGGCTAATTCTTTCCTAATTTCCTCGTAGGCGGAGGGGCGCTTCTCGGGTACCACGACTTTGGTAATTATTTTCTTCCTCCCGGCGGGCATCTCGTCGAGCAAAGTCAGTTCGAGGTCGCCGTAGAGCGTGAGGGCAAGCGTTCGCGGGATGGGCGTCGCCGTCATCGAAAGCAAATGCGGGATGGTCGTGTGATTGTTGACGAGCTTCTGCCTCTGGCTGATGCCGAAGCGGTGCTGCTCGTCGACGATCGCGAGGGCCAAGTTTTTAAACTTCACGTTTTTTTGGATCAAGGCGTGCGTGCCGACGAGGACCGATATTTGGCCGTTTAGAACCCACTTCAAGAGTTGCGAGCGGGAAATGTCGGTGTAGCCGGCGGGATTCACTTTCGAGGGGAACTTCAAGCACCCGCTCCCGGTGATAAGAGCGATTTCCACAGGCAGGTGGCGGAAGTAGGAGATAAAGGATTCGAAATGCTGCCGCGCCAAGATTTCCGTCGGAGCCATGTAGCCGACCTGGAACTTCGCCGTGACGGCGGCATAGGCGACGGTCGCCGCCACCGCCGTCTTGCCCGACCCCACGTCGCCCTCGAGAAGGCGGCTCATCGGGTAGCCCTTCTTAAAATCTTCTAATATCGCCGTGATGGCGCGATGCTGGGCGTTGGTGGCGGAGAAGGGGAAGCGGGAGACGAACTTCTCTACGTCACTAGCGCTCTTCTCAATCACAAATCCATGCTTCTCGCGCGTCTCCTGGCGCGAAAGCTCCTTCTCGAGCTGGATGAAGAATATTTCCTCGAAGGCGAAGCGCTTGCGCGCAATTTCCGCATCGGTCATAGACTTCGGCATATGAATCCAGACGAGAGCAGTCTTAAGGGAGGGGAGACTGTATCTTTTCAATATCTCGGCAGGGACAGGGTCCTCCACCATTTCGAACGCCGCCTTTACTCGCTGCACTGCATGGTAAAGCCAATTGGAAGTGATTCCCTTGGTCTCCGGATATTGAGGAAAGAGAGTGTGCCCCGCCGTTTGGGTAAAAAGGTCCGGAGCCGATTCGATTTTAGGATTGAGGAAGGCGAGTTCGCCATTCCTCTCCGATACCTTGCCTTCGACGCGTACTTGCGAGTCTTCGCCGAGCATCTTCGCGAGGTAGGCTTGGTGGAACCAGATGATCTTTACGGTGCCTGTGGTGTCCGTGACCTTGCCTTCGGCCATGGGGATGCGGCGTTTCCACCCTTTCTTCACCTTGAGACCTTTCAAGGTGCCGAAGATAACGGCTGTTTGTCCGGCCTCAAGCTCGCCGATGGGTCGCCGCTCTGCCGTGTCGCCGTAGCCGCGGGGGAAGTGGTAGAGGAGATCCTCGACAGTCTCGACACCGAGCCGTGCTAAAGCCTTGTCCTGGTCGGCCTGGAGGCGCACATGCGCGCGCAAAGGGTCATCTAATCTCATGCCGATATCTTACCCTTTTTGCTCGAAAGGAGCCCTTCCTTCTCTAACGCAATGATATTTTTCTCTATCGCTGGAGCGGGGGAGCTCAAGAGTTTCAAGACTTCCGCTTTTGTGCGGGGCTTTTTCAAAACGAGTTTCAAAATCTGGGAGCGCAGCTCGCGGTTACTGCCGGTAAACTTCGATTGCTTGGTGTAGTGCGCGCTTCGGGAGATGGTGTTGCCCGCTTTCTTAAGGTAGGCGCCGTAATCCATGAGTGCGTAGTACCAGTCGCGCGGATTCTTTTTATCCAACGTCTTCTCGACGAGAGGCGCGACGTCTTTGTCATAAATCTTACAGGCTTTGCCATCGCGCTCCTTCATGTGAGGAAAATAGTGGTGGAAAAATACTTGGCGAATGTTCGTTTCGAGGACGACCGCCGGTTTGTTATATGCGAAGGCCATAATGTCGCCCGCCGTCGCCGGGCCAATGCCGGGCAATTTCAAAAGCAAGTCATAACTTTGCGGAAACTTCCCGGCGTGTTCGTGCATGACCGCTTCAGCCGCGCGCTTGAGCAAAAGCGCGCGGCGGTTGTAGCCCAGGCCCTGCCAGGCCTTGAGGACGTCGGCCGTCTTCGCCTCCACGAGCTTCTCTGCGGTGGGAAACTTTTGCAAAAACAGCTCATACTTCGGCATGACACGCTCGACCTGGGTCTGTTGGAGCATTATTTCGGAAACCAAAATTTTGTATGGGTCTTTCGTGTGCCGCCACGGGAGGGAATGCCGGCCGTGCTTCTTGTAGAAGTCTAAAACCGTTTTCCGGAAATTCTTCATTGGCGAAAGTCTAGCATATAAAAGCCCCGCGCCACGGAATGTGGCGCGGGGGTGCTGCGGGGTCCCATAAGAGTTTTCCTTTGCTGCTAAGTCCCGCAGCTGAAGCGAAGCGCGAATTCCTTCGACTTCTCGTCG
>JAIFWR010000045.1 GCA_019661805.1 Candidatus Parcubacteria bacterium | reverse complement strand
GGGAGAGATTCCAAGTGAAATCCGGGGACAACTCCGACATTTGCGCACTCCGGCAAAAATCCAGGACTTCGTCAATAAACTCCGATTCAATTTCGAAAAGAAGGACGAGACACATCGGAGTGTGGCCGAAACCTTGAAGGCAGGGGAGGCCCACTGCTTCGAAGGAGCGCTTGTCGCGGCGGCGGCCTTCCAGATGCAGGGCCGGAAGCCTCTTATCCTTGACCTCAAGACCGTCCGACCCGACTTCGACCATGTGGTCGCGTTGTTTAAAGTTGACGGCTGCTGGGGCGCCGTCTCGAAGACAAACCACGCGGTGCTCCGCTACCGAGAGCCTGTTTATAAAAGTATCCGCGAGCTCGCCATGTCCTACTTCCATGAATACTTCCTGTATGAAAACGGCAAAAAAACTTTGCGAAGCTATTCCAAACCCTTCGATCTTTCCAAACAGCGCATCAACTGGCTTACGAGCAAGGAAAACCTCGCGGATCTCGCGCATCTCCTCGATATTTCTCCCCACACCGATATTCTTACTCCCAAGCAAGTAAAGAATCTCCGCAAAGCGGACCCAATCGAGCGGGACACTTTGGATAATGAAGAATATCGCTAAAGCGTATCCTTGAGGAAGAGGCTCTCCTTCATGCCGAAGAAGACGACGACCGCGAGGATGAAGAAGAGGTGGGGGAAGGGGAGGAAGGCGAGGCTTACTGAACCCAGGGCCGCGCCGAGCATGATCCCCGCCGGCCGCGCGAGGCGGAAGATCGAGAGGAGGCCAGTATCGGCCGCGTCAATTTTCTTAAAAAAGTAGGTCTCTGTCATGATCTCGACCAAGGCCGCCCCGACGCGAGAGAGGAAGAGGACAAGCGCCCAGAGGGCAAAGCTTGTGGGCAGGAAGGGGATCGCGAGGAGCGCACACCCAGTAAGGAAGAAGCCCGCCGTCATCATCTCCTTCTCCCCCCAATACTTGTCCGCGAGCTTGCCAGCCGGCCACTCGAGGAGGACGAAGGGCACGAGCGCGATCGCGAAGATGATCCCGAGCTCCTGCCAGTCGAAGCCCGCTACTTTGTGCGCATAGAGCGGCGTGTAGATGACCATGACGGCAAAGAAGGTCTCGAGCACGAGCTTGGCGAGCGTTGCGGCCCGGACGTTCCGCATGCCCCACCAGCGGCGGAAGGGCAAGAGATGCCAGGGGCGGAGGACCTTCCGGTGCGCATGCTTCCGCGTGATAAGTATCCAAAGGGCGATTACGATGGGAATGACGAGCAAGAGGAAGCCCACCCAGTAGATCCGGCGGAAGTGGCCGTCGTCGGGGAGGATCGAGAGGAGGAGCGGACCCAAGGCGATGCCCGCGTTCATGACGGTGAAGTAGGTGCCCCGGATCTCGCCTGTCCGCGCGTCATCGCTCTCTTCTTCGAGGAAGATGTCTATGCAGTAGTAGACGGCAAAGAGGAGCGCGGAGTAGGCGACAAATGAGGCGCCGATGCCCCAGGAGGAGAGGTTGAAGTTAAGCCCGAGGTCGGCGGCGGCAAGCGCAACGAGGGAGATGAGGAGGAGCCACTTCTTGCCCACCACGTTTATGAGCTTGGGTGCGAGGAGGAAAAGGAGCACGTTCCCAAGCGCGCCAGCGAGGAAGAGGAGGCTTACGGAAGTCTCGGAGAAGAAGGTCCCGAGGAAGGTCGAGTTCACATACAAAAGCGCGCCGAAGTTGAGCGAGAGGAAGAGGGTCGCGACGAAGACCTTGATGAAGCGGAGCATGGGCACAATTATACCCCGAAACAGAACCGTTCCGGCGCGCAGGGCGCCGGAACGGGTAGGTAGCTGTTACTGCTTCAAGGTTAGGTAGGCACAGAGATCGGTGAGCATGGCGCAGTCGAGCGGAGTCTCTCTGAATTCGAAGCTGATTTCAGAAAGATACTCGAGCTTCTCTATCTGCTTGGTGCTCGGGTGCGTGGGCCTGAACGGGACGATAGTCGCCGCACGCCGCCGGTCGACGGATGAGAGACGGAGCACAATTGAGCCTGCGTCGCCGCCGCGCCCAATGCTCCGGGTATTGGTGTATTCCTTCCACCCGCCGCCGTTCATTCTTCGGACAGTGTCGTTATCCCAGACGATCATGCCCTTCACATACCACTTCTCTTCCGAGATCTTTCGCGCCAGTTCCCGGGTGGAGACGCCTTCCTTCGGGATGTCATGCCACAGGAACTTGCCCATGAACGCCATGAGTGCAAGAACCGCGATCATGATGCCCCAGAATTGCCATGCGGGCATCTCCCGTGCCATCGCAACCTTGCCGCCTCGGAGACCGTCGAGCTGCATCATCCCGACGTAGGCAGCTGTGACGATGCATCCGGCCGCCACCATTCTGAACTTCATGCTGATATGCATTGGAAACCTCCAAAAATCGAGTCTAGCGTATTGATACCATGAAACTTACAATAAGTCAAAAATCATATAAAATGCAAAACGCCTTCCTTGCGGTCGGCGCTTTGCCTCTTAATTATAATTCGGGCCGGTAGGCCGTCAAACAGAGGAAGGGGATAACTTTACACCCCGAGGATGACGGGGATGACAATCGGCTTCTTGGCGGTGCGCTGGAAGAGGAAGCGGGAGACCTCCTCGGTCACCGCGTTCTTGGCGAAGTCGAAGTTGACGGGGTTCGAGCCGACGGTCGCCTTCTCGATCGAGCGCTTGATGATGTTTCGCGCCTCGCTCAAGAGCGCCTGGCTCTCGCGCAGGTAGACGAAGCCGCGAGCGATGATGTCGGGGCTCTTCTTCAGTCTGCCGTTCCGCGTGTTGACGAGGGCGATGATGACGAAGATGCCGTCGGCCGCGAGCATCTTACGGTCCCTGATGACGACGTCCGGGATGTCGCCGATGGTGAGGCCTTCGACGACCATGTCGTCGGAGGGAGCCTTCTCCGGGAGCTTTACTATCGTGGTGCCCTTGTCGCGGAGCTCGATGATCGAGCCGTTGTCGGGGACGACGATGTTCTCGGGCGGGCAGCCGAGGTTCTTCGCGAGTTCGGCGTGCATCTTGAGACGGAAGTGCGACCCGTGCACCGGCATGAAGAACTTATACGGAATCTGCTTGTGAACCCACTCGAGCTCGCC
>JAIFWR010000044.1 GCA_019661805.1 Candidatus Parcubacteria bacterium | reverse complement strand
ACCTTGAGGGGCGCCTCGAAGGAGAGCTTCTTCTCCTTGGCGGCCTGCTCGTCCATCTTGGGCTCCGCGAGCTCGAAGGAGACGAAGTCGAGGGTGAACTTCTTCTCGGAGAAGTCCTTGATGGAGGAAAATTCGTCGAAGACCTCCTTGAGGCCCTTCTCGATGAGCCACTTGAAGGACTCGACTTGGGAGACGACCAAGTTCGGCATCTCGGCCAGGGGCTTACGGAAGCGGGAGAAGTACTTCTTCGGGCGGGCACCGGAAACGGCGTGTGTATCCATGCAATAAGCGAAAAAAGTCCCCTCCGATCCCCTTGCGGCGGACCGGACGGAAGCGAGCTATTAAATTGAGGCCCAGAACTGAAACAGTAGCGGATTCCCCCTTATCTCACTACTTCGGTTCAGCCATAACTCAATCGGTGCGAAGTTGGCGCTATCCTACATGAAAGACGGTTTCCCTGTCAAGGGCTTATCCACAGACGGAAAGACGACTCCCACAGGAGCCGTCAGTCAGTCTCAATCTCGTAGTAGTACCAGGGACCATTGATTTCAGTCAGGATTTGGAGCCATTCTCTCTCCTTCTCTCCATGAATAGAGACCAGGAAATCGATCCATCCCTGCTCATCGCTCCGCACGACAACAAGGAAGCATTGCTCCGGACGAGGCTCATGATGCGGCCCTGTCTCGAGTCCTCGATAAACTTTGCCGAGTTTCTTGTTCGGATCTTTACTTACAATCACACTTTTCGGCACATGTACCTCCAAAATCAAAGTATATCATTTCCTTCCCTTTTTCCACTATCGCGGTGGCTGACCCTTCTTCCATTCTTCAATTTTTGCTCTATGTCCAGAAAGTAATATCTTGGGCACGCGGTAAGACTTCTTCTTATAGGTAAATACTTCCGGTCTCGTGTAGGCATCGGCAGAGGAGACCCGGCGCTCCTCGAGCGAGTCGAGGTTCCCGAGCACGCCTGGGAGCTGCCTCGAGATAGAGTCGGCGATGATCATGGCCGGGAGCTCGCCGCCCGTGAGCACGAATGGTCCGACCGAGAGTTCGTCGCCCTTGAAGACCTTCTTCACCCGCGCGTCTATCCCCTCGTAGCGGCCGCAGACGATGATGACGTGTTTGTACTTCTTCACGGCCCTGGCCGCATATTCGTTCGTAAACTGCTTGCCCGAGGGAGAGAGGTAGATGATTTTGGCGTCCTTTTTCGCCTTCTTCAGTGCGGCTTCGATCGCCTTCACCACCGGCTCGGCCTCGATGACGAGCCCTGGTCCGCCGCCGTAGGGCGGGCGGTCGACGCGGCGCCACTTGTTCTCGGCGAAATCGCGCGGGTTGTAGAAGGAGACCTTGATCTTCCCGTCCTCGATGGCGCGCTTTAGGATAGATTCGCCCAAATACGAATCGAACGCCTTAGGAAACAGGGTGATGAAATGGAAATGCATTATTCCAGATTCAAGTCGTCGATGACCTCGTCGAGGTTCCGGCCGCCTTCCGGAGAGTTGGGGTGGTCGGATGCCCGGCGGCCGAAGGAGGTTGCCGGCTCATTGATTTTCAAATTGATCCGGGCGTTGTTTTTCATCCCCACGACGCGCAAGAGGATCCTGATCGCCTTGGCGGTGTTGCCGCTCCTGCCGATGATCTTCCCCATGTCCTCGGGGTTCACGTCGAGCGTCATGAGAACGCCCATTTCGTCTACCGTGCGCTTGATCTTGACGTCGTCGGGGTGGTTCACGAGCGACTTCACCACATATTCCAAAAACTGCACGTCATCTGCCATGGTCATAGGTCGTTAAAGGTTATTCTGTAGGCGAAACGTCTGCAGGGGTCTCCACGGCCTCAATTGTATCATTTTTCACCTCTTCTGTAGCAGGAACGGCACCAGCCATGGCACCGGCGACATGGACCTTCTTTCCCCTGATGACGCCCTTCCTCACGAGGAGGTTCTGGACGGTCGGGGTCGGCGTAGCGCCCTTAGAGAGCCAGTGCTTGAGGCGCTCGGCCTTCAAGGCCTCGCCCTTCTTCCTAGGATCATAGGAGCCGAGGAGCTCCTTGAAGCGGCCCGACTTGCTCGAGTTCGCGTGTTCGGTCAACACGAGCCTGAACGCCGGCTCGTGTCTCCTCCCTACCCTCTGCAACCTGATTTTTAACATGGCGCTTAGATTATCACAGATTCTTCTCCGCTTCAAGAAACTCGTCCAAATCTCCGGCGAGGACGGCTTCTGGGTCGTGGCTCTCGACCTCGGTGCGATGGTCCTTCACCATCTTGTAGGGATGCAAAACGTACGAGCGGATCTGATTTCCCCATTCGATCTGGGTGGTTTTGGATATATACATCCCCTTCTCCTTCGCGAGACGCTCCTCTTCACGTAGCTTGTAGAGCTTGGCTTCGAGCATACGCATCGCCTTTTCTTTATTCTGCGCTTGCGAACGTTCACTCTCGACGTGGACGGCGAGGTTAGTGGGGATATGGACGAGACGCACCGCCGTCTCGCGCTTGTTGACGTTCTGCCCGCCCGGGCCACTGGACTTCGAGAGCTCAACCCGGATCTCCTCCGGAGGAATTTTAATTTCCTCCGCTTTTTCAAACTTCGGGATCACCTCGACCATGGAGAAGGAGGTATGACGCTTCTCATTGGCGTTGAAGGGTGAGACGCGCACGAGGCGGTGCACGCCGGATTCGTTCTTGAGCGTACCGTACGCATTCTTCCCCTCTATTTCGAGCGTCACATTTCGATACCCACCGTGATCATTCTCATTTTTATGAATCACGCTCGCGCGCCAACCCCTCTTCTCAAAAAGCTTGAGATACATGTTCAACAGCATGGCCGAGAAGTCCTCCGCATCGTCGCCGCCCGCGCCCGAGAAGATGGTCATGACCGCGCTCCCCTTGTCGTACTTGCCCGCGCCAAGGAGCTCGTCCTTGAGCGCCTGAAGTTCGCGAATCGAGGCCTGGGCCTTGTCCTTATCCGCCCAAAAGTCAGCCGAGGACATCTCCGCCTCGAGCGCCGCTATTTTCCCCTCTATCTCTTCCTTGGAACCCATGAGCCACCTCGCAGGATCGAACTGCGGACCCCCACTTTACGAAAGTGGTGCTCTACCAACTGAGCTAAGGT
>JAIFWR010000043.1 GCA_019661805.1 Candidatus Parcubacteria bacterium | reverse complement strand
TCCCCAAGCTCCTCGTCGTCATCGATCCCAAAAAGGAGCAAATCGCCATTACCGAAGCGAGGAGGATGAGGGTCCCTATCGTCGCACTCGCAGGCTCTGACACCAATCTCCACCAGATCGACCGACCGATCCCCGGCAACGACGCCTCGAGGCAGACCATCTCCTATGTCCTTGGCGAAGTCGTGAGCGCATACAAGAGAGGCCTCGCCGCCAAAGCGGACAGGGATAAGGAAAAAAATGATATCCACGGAACAAATTAAGGAGCTCCGCGACGCGACCGGGCTCTCCCTCCAGCAGATCCGCGTTGCGCTCGAAGAGGCAGACGGCGACAAGGTCAAAGCTCTTGAAATTTTAAAGGTAAAAAGCTCTGACATCGCCGCCAAGAAAGGCGACCGGACCCTCAACGCGGGCGTCATCGCGGCCTACGTCCACTCCGGCGACACGGTCGGTGCCATGGTCGAGCTCCTTTGCGAGACCGACTTCGTCGCGAAGAACCCGGAGTTCAAGGCCGCGGCCAAGGACATCGCCATGCACATCGCCGCCATGAACCCAGCTGACCAGGGCGAGCTCCTCACCCAGCCCTTCATCAAGGGCTCCGGCTCTACGGTGGGCGAGCTCGTGAACGGCGTCGTGCAGAAGTTCGGCGAGCGCACCGAGGTGGGCAAGTTCACCCGTTTCTCGCTCAATTAACCCTCCATACCATGTTCTCATTCTTCGTCTTCATCCTCTCGGGTGTCGCCCTGGCAGCTTTGACCCTGGCCAAGAGGTTCGAGGCGAGGGGCTCGGCGGAACGGCGAAAGATTTTCCTCTTGAGAACCGTTTCCAAAGGCGATGCCCGCGCAAGAGATCTCTACCACAAAGGGCTCCATTTCTACTCCGAGGGCAAGCACAAGTTCCTCTTTTTCATGAAGAAGCAACTCCCGGCCAAAGCGAGGATCTATGCCAACAAGGGCATCACGAAGCTCAAGGAAGTGGGCGAGGAGCGCTTCGGCAATATTAGGAACTCGCGCCTCATCGGGAAGAAGGAAGGGATCAGCGAATTCTTCAAGAACATTTCCGAGGTCAAGAAGGGTGCTGGCGAGCTCCACGACGACGTCTACATAGAGGAGAGGGAGGAGATCCTCGCCTACCGCATCACGCCCATAGCGGCCCCTCTACCGGCTCCGGAAGAGAAGAAGCCCCGCGCTCCGCGTAAGCCGCGAGTGAAGAAGCTCAAGGTCTCCGAGGTGATCGAATACTAGGAGCCGCCTGTATAGACATACGGCTGGCCCTCATTCGCTCATGCGCAAGCAAGCTTGCGCGCGAGTCTCATTCGGAGCCGCCTGTCAGAATCGAACTGACGACCTTCGCTTTACAAAAGCGTTGCTCTACCAACTGAGCTAAGGCGGCGTAGGGAAAGTATAGCTTATCGCCCCGATGTTGTGGATGCGGTGGAGGTCGCGGTCTTGAGGAGCTTCAAGGCGGGGATCGTCTTCTCGAGCTCCTCGATCGGCTTGAAGCCGTAATACGGCGTGCCATTCACGATGATGGCCGGGAGATCCGGCTTCACTTTGTATATCGAAATGAGGGTGCCAATGGCTCCGAGGTCGAAGTTGTAGTCAAAGGAGTACACGCGGAGATCCGGGTACTTGTCGCGGAGGGCGGTGAGGACGAAGCCCATCTTCTCGCAGTCGTCGCATTTGTCAGAGGTCGAGTAGAAGTAGAGGATGAAGGTCGGCTTCACATTGCACTTCTCGGTTAGGCGCTTCATCAAGAGATAGTCCTTGATCTCAAGGAGGAAGTAGGAGCGCTTGAGGCTCTCGACGTCCCCCTGGTTAAAGCCGGGCTGGTTCTCGGCGTAGGAGAGCTTCTCGCCGATGGGGCCGAGCTCCTTTGAGAGAAAGCCGGTGCCGATGTCCCGGCACGAGGTCTCGGCGAGGAGGTCGAACTGGGTCTCGGAGGAGAGGATGTCGAGGGCGACGCGATCCTCGGCGGTGCGGACATCCTCGACCTTCCTGTTGGTCAGGATATTGCTCGCGTAAATAGCCGTGGCAAAAATGGCGGCCGTAATAAGGAAGGCTATGAGGTATTTCCTGCTGTCGAGCATTATCTCCAACTTACCTTGCGTCTGAAGGCCGTGTCAAACAAGGCCTTCACGAGCCAGAGCGGGACCATGAAGGTGTAGAGGAAGAGGTAGTAGAAGACCCCTTTGGAGAGCCGGGCCTTGCCGTCGGCCATGCGGAGGGAAAGGAAGAGGATAAGCATTGTGAGGGCGACCGCCATCGTGACGATGAGCGAGAGCACGCCCGTGTTGAGGAAGTACCAGTCGAAGGAGGGCGCGCCAAGCTTCCAGGTGAAGCCCACCGCCTCGATGCGGTGGATTATCTGGGTCGCTTTCGCGACCCAGCCCCAGATCACGTTGGTGACCATCACGAGGGAGGTGAAGGTCGAGAGCGTCGCGATCGGCATGATGAACATGCCGAAGTTCCCATAGCTCCTGTTGAAGAACATTTCCCGGTAGTCGAAGGCGTTGTTGAGGAACCCGTACGTCCAGCGGCTCCTTTGCTTCACGAGGCCCTTCAAGGTCGCGGGTGCCACCGTATAGACGTGCGCGCCGTGGGAGTTTACGATCTTGTAGCGGTTCTTCTGCATCCTCATCGCCATCTCCATGTCCTCGGTCATGTAGGCATGCTTGTAGCCGCCAAGCTCGTGGAAGACCTGCGTACGGAAGATGGAAAAGGGTCCCGGCGTGACGTAGAGCGCGCCCATCGAGGAGAGCATCCGGCGGAGGAAGATGGACCAGCTGTATTCCGTCTTCTGGATGTGCTGGAGGGCGTTTACGGGCTCGTGGACCTTGATGGACGGGGTAACGGCCATGACGGAGGCGTCGTCGAAGTAGGGGACGATCTTCAGGAGCGCATCAGCATTCACGAAGGAGTCCGCGTCGAGGCAGCCCACCAGGTCGCTTCTTACCTTCTCGAGCCCGAGATTGACGGCCGTATGCTTGCCGCCGTTCTCCTTCCTATAGATGCCGAAGCGCGGGTTCTGCTTGTAGCCGTTCATCACTTGCCAAGTTTTGTCAGTCGAGCCGTCATCGACGAGGATAAACGAGAGCTTGTCCTCCGGATAATCGAGGGCGAGGAGGGAGTCCACGGTGGCAGCAAGCGTGCTCTCCTCATTCCACACCGGGACGATGACGGTAACGCTCGGGTAGTGGGAGGGTCCGCGGGCCAGGAGCTCGTC
>JAIFWR010000042.1 GCA_019661805.1 Candidatus Parcubacteria bacterium | reverse complement strand
TTTGCGGCCTTGAGCCTCCAGCGGAACTCTCCTGCAGAATCCTCGAAAATCTCGAATGTGGACATGGTATGCAAAGTTAGCCTATAAACGTCTTCCTATTATACACTTACTGTACTGTATGAAAAAAATCCTTTTCGGCATTATCCTCCTTACCCTCCTCTCTTGGGGCGTGTGGGCAGTGTTGAGACCCAAGGTGCCTGGAGCGGAAGTTCCTCAAGAAGAGGCCCAGTTTAAGACTTACACCGACCCACAGGGCGCCTTTAGCTTTACGTACCCTGCCGCCTTTAGCGTCTCTGGCCGAGAGGGTTCGACCGTAGCCAAGGTGACCGTCCCTCGCTCCCATATGCCTCAAACTAACTTCTCCGAAGCATCGCTTGAGATCGTCCGCTCCGGCCCGGGAACCGATGCCTCCTGCAAGGGCACGGCGACCTCGACCGATGCGGCCGCCGGCAACCGCTACGAAACGACAATGGTGAAAAAGCTCTATGCCGGCGATTGCTACGCGTTCACCTCACTCATTCATTACACCAACATCCAGAATTACGACCCGCATCAAGGGATTACCGAGTTCGACAAGGCGAAGATCGAAAGCGAGCTCGGAGGCATCGTCCAGAGCTTTCGCTCCCTCGTGAATTCAGATTAGAATAGGGGGATGGAAAAGGCAGTGTTCGGCGGAGGCTGCTTCTGGTGCACGGAGGCCGTCTTCAAGATGCTCAAGGGCGTACACAAAGTCGTGCCCGGCTACTCGGGCGGCACCAGGGAGGACGCGACGTACGAGAGGGTCTCGTCCGGGAAGACCGGCCACGCGGAGGCGACGCTCGTCGAGTTCGATCCCAAAGAGGTGAAGTACCGGGACCTCTTGACCGTCTTCTTCGCCTCGCACGACCCGACGACGCTAAATAGGCAGGGGAACGATGTCGGGCCGCAGTACCGCTCGGTCATCTTTTACACTACCTTTAAGCAGAAGGCCGAAGCCGAGAAGTTTATCAAGGAGATCGAGGGAGCGGTCACCGAACTCGTGCCATTCACGGAATTTTTCGAAGCGGAGAATTATCACCGCGACTACTTTGAGTCGCACAAAGACGCGCCGTACTGCCAGATCGTTATCAACCCGAAGCTCGATAAGGTGCAAAAGGAATTTGCAAACCTTCTGAAACAAACATCATGAAAGAGATCAATCAAAACCTCACGGAGGAAGAGAAGGAGGTATTGTTTAAGGGAGAGACCGAGGCGCCGTTTACCGGCGAGTACGTGCATACCAAAGACGAGGGAATGTACGTGTGCAAGAACTGCGGGGCAGAACTCTTCTCCTCCGATGCCAAGTTTGACTCCGGCACGGGCTGGCCTTCTTTCGATAAGCCGGAGAATCTCGAGAATGTCGAACTCCGCACGGACGACTCGCATGGCATGAAGCGCACGGAAGTGGTGTGCAAGAACTGCGGCGCGCACCTCGGCCACCTCTTCGACGACGGGCCGACGGTGACCGGCAAGCGCTACTGCATCAACTCGGTGTGCCTCGATTTGAAGGAGAAATAGGAAAGGGCGCGCCGGAGATTCCGGCGCGCCCTGTGTCCCCTGTCCTTCTGCTTGCCGTTAGGCGGCGAAAGCGACGCTCTTGCGACGCGCTATGGCGCGCATGAGGAGGATGAAATCCTTCTCCTGCCCGTAATCGTGGAGACGCACCTCTCCCCTGAAGCGGCAGAAGTTGTGCGCGATCAGAAGGTCGGCTACCTCCTCCTCGGGCAATCCGGCGATGAGGCCAGGGAAGGGGTGCTCGCGGTCGAGCTCCTCCTGGCTGACGCGCTCGCCGCGCGATTGGATGTTGATGAGCCCGCAGGACCAAAGCGTTGGGACGAGGCGCGGGCTCATGGTTGTTTCCCACAAAATGCTCTCCCGGTGATTGGAGGGGATGCCGCAGATTTTGCCCAAGGCGGTCCGGGGATTGCTCACTTCCCGGACCGCCTTCTTGCCGATCTCTCGGTTCCGGAGGTGGACGTAGATCCTTACCAGTGCCCAGACGATGCGGATCCGCGCGATTTTCACGGCGAACGGGCCGATGAGCACGACGAAGCGGGTCGCTCCGAACGAAAATCTCAGCATACGGCCTCCTGTGTCAGTCTGGCTTAAGAATATCACTTTTATATAAAATTGTCAATGAAGCCGGGGAATGCGGCCCACGAAGGTAAGGCCGACTACAGGCGTTCGTCTAAAGCTTTGAGGCCTCTTTTGGCCAATTACCAGCTTTATCAGAACGCTTATGAACATTATTTCCCCCAGCGTGAAGAAGGGCGCGGCCGTGCTCGCGGTAGCGTCTCTCCTCGCGTTCTCCTCCGGCCCGGGTCCGGCGGCCTACGCCATCACGGCACCGGTCACGATTACCCCGGCCGTCCACGGCACCGAGGTGCTCGCGGCCAACGGCTCGAGCACGGTCCTCGCCACGTTCTCTCCCAACCTTGACCTCGCTTCCTCGACCTCCGCATCGCTCACCAAGAGCGCGACTTCGAGCGCTACGGCCTACTACGGCGTGAGTGTTTCTGCTGCCACGTCGAGCCCCGATGTGCACTGGAAGATCACGGTCCACCATGAGAGCAGTGCTCTCGCCTCGGATGACGTCAGCATCCGGGAGGTGGGCACGTACAACGCGACGAGCGGTCATGTGAGGACGCCTCCCGCGACGTATCTCACCGCAGTCGCCTCGGGCAACCTCATTCTTACCGGTAGCATCATGGGATGGAATCTCTCCAACGGTGATGAGTTCACCAATGTGGACGAGATCACCTTCGGTACCTCCTCGCCTGCCGGCACTTACACGGTGACGCGCGCTCTCGTCAATGAGTCAACGAGCGCCGAATTCGACAACCCCTTCTCCTTCACCGTCCATCTCACCGAAGCATCCTCGACAGGCACCACGACCCCGGACACTACTCCTCCGGCGGCACCGGTCGTGCTCTTCCCAAGCTCTCCGGCCTCGACCTCGACTAGCCCGATCGCGGTCTTCGGCACCGCCGAAGCCAATTCATCGGTAAGGGTCACCGGCGGCTCCTCGACCTCGACTGCCACGACCACGGGCTCCGGCCACTGGAGCGCCTCGGTCGGACTCAACGCATCGAGCACCAACATGCTCCTCATTACAGCTGCTGACGCCGCCGGCAACAGAAGCTTGGCCACGACGCTCATCGTGATCCACACAAACGCGAGCTCGACCGGCACGACCACGCCTCCGACGGGCACGACTACCCCTCCGACGAGCGGCACCTCCTCGCCCATGATCACGCTCACTGGCAGCTCGACGATGTACGTGATCAACTGCCCGGCCCGAAATGCGGCTAAT
>JAIFWR010000041.1 GCA_019661805.1 Candidatus Parcubacteria bacterium | reverse complement strand
CGGCCCTCTTCCAGCAGGAGCAGGGCTTCAAGTCGACCTTGCCCTTGGGCACCGACCTCCTTGAGGTCCACTCGAAGCTCAATTCCTCGCCGCTTTCCTCACTCTTTCCCTTCACCTCCTTCGACCTTACCTCGGACAAGGGTATCCTCTACGGCATCAATAGGCACAACTCTTCCCTCATCCTTTTCGACCGCTTCAGCCTCGAGAACTACAACTCGGTCACCTTCGCCAAGGCGGGCGCCGGCAAGTCCTACGCCACCAAGCTTGAGATCCTGCGCACGCTCATGTTCGACACGGAGGTGCTCGTCATCGACCCCGAGCGTGAGTACGAGTACATGGCCGAGGCGACTGGCGGGCGCTACTTCAAGATTTCCCTCAACTCCGAGCACCATATCAACCCCTTCGACCTGCCGCCCGTCGGAGCGGGGGAGAGCGCGGCAAACGTCTTGCGCTCAAACATCATCAACCTGGTGGGCCTCTTCCGCCTCATGATGGGCGGGCTCACCGCCGAGGAGGACGCGCTCATCGACCGCGCCATTACCGAGACCTACGCGCTGAAGGACATCAGCCCCGACGCCGACTTCACCGCAATCGAGCCGCCGCTCATGAGCGACTTCGAGCTCGTGCTCTCGGGCATGGAAGGCGGCGAATCCCTCGCCCAGCGGCTCTCCAAGTATACGAAGGGTACTTGGGCGGGCTTCATCAACCGGCCGACGAACGTCGACATCAACAAGAAGTTCGTCGTCTTCTCGCTCCGCGACATGGAGGATGAGTTGAAGCCCATCGCCATGTACATCGTCACCCACTACATCTGGAACGCGATCAGGAAAGACTTGAAGAAGCGCCTCCTCGTCATCGACGAGGCTTGGTGGATGATGAAGAGCGAGGACACCGCCTCCTTCCTCATGGGCCTCGTGAAGAGGGGGAGGAAGTACTTCCTCGGCGTCGCGACCATCACCCAGGACGTCGGCGACTTCCTCAAATCTCCCTACGGCGTGCCGATCATCACCAACTCCTCGATCCAGATCCTCCTGAAGCAGTCTCCCGCGACGATCGACGAGCTCCAGAAGACCTTCAACCTCACCGATGAGGAAAAGTTCCTCCTCCTCGAGTCCGACGTGGGCGAGGGCATCTTCTTCGCCGGCTTGAAGCACGTCGCGATCAAGAACATCGCCTCCTATACCGAAGACCAGATCATCACCTCGGACCCCTCGCAGGTCCTCGCCATCAAGAAGGCGCGCCAGGAGGCCGAAGTCGAGAAGGAAGCGACCGCCACGGCCCGCGCCGAGGAAATTAAGGGTGCCATCAATAGCTAATGGAGGAAGAGAAGAAGGAGAAAGGGCTTTCGGTTACGACGGTATGGTTCATGATAGCTGTCGCACTTTTTTTCGATGTTCTTCAAGGGCTTCTCATTCCTGTTGGGATCGGCTTCTTTGTTCCGATCGTCTCATACCCAACATTTTGGCTCTGGTTCAAGAGGTACGATATAAGCTTTTTCTCGATGAAACGGGCACCCGTGCTCGGTATTGGGGCTCTGATTGAAGTGATTCCCGGGCTCGATCTTCTTCCCGCATTTACATTTACGGTGGCGAGGATTGCCCTCGCAAGCAAACTTCAGGACATCGTCCCGGGAGCAGATATCATAAAATTGGATATAATGAAGAGGAAATGAAAACGCTCTCCTTAGCTCTTTTCTCCCTCGCCCTCCTTCCCTCGATCGCTTCCGCGCAATCGGTGGACATCCTCTGGCAGGGTGTGAATTACGCGCCGCCGTTCTACCAGGGTGGATCCCTGTGGTCGCAGGAGGGTTCTCTTATCTTCTACGCCGTGCCGCAGGGGCTCGGGAATCCGGCCAGCCTTAGTTATAAATGGATCAAGGACGGCACCGTGCTGGGCTCGGTTTCCGGCGTCGGCAAGAACGCCCTTTATTCGAACGACCCCCTCTTCGGGAAGCCGCAGAGGGTCGAGGTGGAGATTATGAACGGCAACGACGAGATCGTCACTCAAAGCTTCGTGATAGTGAGCCCGGTCACTCCGGAACCCCTCGTTTATGAGAAGAGCCCCCTTTACGGCTTCCTCTTCAACCGCGAAGCATCCTCGGGCTATCGGCTCGGCGGGCAGGAGGTCGCGTTTGCCGCCTTTCCGCTCTTCTTCTCCGCCAAGGGGCGTGATGACGGCTCCCTCACGTACGCCTGGAGGAGCAATGCAGGGAGCGACAGCACGGATTCCTCGGTGACCTACCGCATCCCGGACGGCGCCTCCGGCAGTGCCCGCGTCTCGGTCAAGGCGGCCAATCCCTCGAGTATTAGGCAAATGGCCGAGAAGAGTTTCCTGGTACAATTTGGCAATGAAAACTAAGAGGCACGGCGTCTTCGCATTCCTCCTCCTTCTCGGCCTTTGCCTTGCGCCGCACGCCCTCTCGGCGCTTACCGACTACAATCTCCTCGAGCCCCTGCCGTTCGACGGCAACGGGCTTACCACGACGGTCAACACGGGAACCTACATCGCAGGCCTCTTCCGCCTCGTGATCGCGCTCGCGGGCGCGATAGCGGTGCTCCGCCTCATCTACGCGGGCATCGTCTACATGTCGACCGACGCCTTCGGCAAGAAGGAACAGGCCAAGAACATCATCCAGGAAACGATGATGGGGCTCGCGCTCACGCTCGGCGCCTGGGTGATCGTCGCGACCATCCTGCCGCCGCAGGAGGACGGGAAATTCGTCTTCGAGCTCTCGCTCCCAACGACACCCTTGCCGAAAGACGAAAACCCGCCGAGCGGCGGGGGGAGCGGATCATGCGCTGACTGCGTGCCGATTACTGTCCCGCACAAAGAGGCTCCCGTCGGATGCGCCTCTCCTGGACCCTGTCAGATAAGCGCCGGTATCAATGCGAAGCTCGTTGCCTTAAACAAGCTTGATCCCGGAGCCTTCCTCGTCTCGGAATCGTACCCGCCCACCGTCCAGCACGACGACCCCTGCCATGCGGCGGGAACATGCGTCGATGCAACGATAAATTCGAAGGCGGCGGCAGACATCACCAAACTGATCAATAACGCCAAGAAAAGCGTCTTGAGCGCGACGTACGAAGTGCTCACCAAGAGTCGCTTTGATGAGCTGGTAAAAGCCGGGGTGCCGCAGGTTCTCCTCAACAAAAAAGCGAACGCAGAGCATTTCCATATCAAGTAAATGAGAAACCGGAACCTCATCATCGGCATTGCCATACTCCTCTTCGCAGGCTTAATATTGTGGCTCCTCTTCTTCCGCTCAAGCGCCACTCCGCTTATCGCAGGCTTAATATTGTGGCTCCTCTTCTTCCGCTCAAGCGCCACTCCGCTTATCCCGATCGGCGGCATTGCCACGAGCTCCCCATTCGGCTTGGGCGAGGCCTCGGGCGTCCCGGCCGTACAGCCGGACTTCGAGGGTGAGGTAGCACCCCTGCCGGAGGCTTCCGGCGGCGGTGAGACGGAAGAGAGGAGGCTCTTCAAGCTCAATGCCTCGCCTGTGGCGGGCTTCGTCGTGCTCTCCCGCGCGAGTACGACCGCGGTGCGCCTGGCGGAGCGCGCCACGGGACACGTCTTCGACGTGAAGCTTCCCGAGATCGAGAAGGTTCGCCTCACCAACAACACCCTGCCGCAGATCTACGAAGCCTACTTTCGCCAGGACGGCTCGGCGGCGCTTTTTCGCGGCTTAGATGAGAGCGACACCATCAAGAACATGGCGCTTGCCTTCAGCGCGCCGAGGGCCTCTTCGACCGACGGCCTGTACGGCGTCTCAATGGCGCTTCTCCGCGGAGAGATCGACGCCGTCT
>JAIFWR010000040.1 GCA_019661805.1 Candidatus Parcubacteria bacterium | reverse complement strand
TATTCCCGCTCATATTGTAGCAAACAAAAAGGCCCGACACTTGTTTCCAAGTGTCGGGCCCAAGGACTAAGTTTTAAGGATCCGGAGATCCGAGGACTCAAGTCCGAAGTACTAACTTGCGAGGAGCGGGAACGCGAACGCCCCGTCGTCACCCCACTGGTTGCCAGGCCCGCCCCAACCGGCGCCCACCCACGAACCGTCGCCGCCCCGGTCGGCGCGGAGCACGCCCGGGTCGCCGTCCGAGTCGGAGATGGGGTCGTGGAGCGCGGCGGCGTACCAGATGCCGAGCTCCTCCATCTGCTTGTCCGAGAGAGTCTCTCGGATGCGCGGAACGAGCCCGGCAAACGGCTTTCCGTATCCGTAGTGCTCCATGCCGCGCTTGCGCAGGTTCGCTGTGGTCCGCTCGCGGTCGCTCCCGATCTCCTTGCCGGGCATGAGCGCGACCTTGTACTCGCGGCCCGATTCGAGACGATGGTGCTTGTCGTAGCCATCCTTCTTGGTGGAGAGGAGGCACGACTTCGCCCAGTCGCTCACGCGGAAGCCGGCCTTCTGCAGGCGATCGACTTCCGCCGCGCCAGCGAGGTCGAGCCCGGCGAAGGTTAGGACGACGTGGCCATGCTCGTTGCGCTCGAAGGCGGTGGCAACTGGCTCGACGATGTGGTTCACCTGGAACGTCGCCTCGCCGTCGAGGACCTTCAAGAGGTTCTCGAGAACCGTGGGCGACTGTCCCAGACGCGTCAGGTGCTTGGCATTGCCGCCGACCGCTTCGAGCGCATCGCCGAACTGATTCATCTGTCCGATTGAGAATGAGGACATGTCCCCTTCTCCTTTCCGGGCTCATGAGCCCTAGCTATAGGGAATCTACAGTTTCTCCTTTCATCATACACCCAAATATATAACTTGTCAAGTTTATCAAAAATACCCTTATTTTAGCGCTTATTTTTTGCGAAGAGCTTTCCTTAGATACTTGCCGGTATGCGTGTCAGTGCCCGCGACATCCTCTGGCGTGCCTTCGGCCACCAAGTCGCCTCCCCCGTCGCCGCCTTCGGGGCCGATGTCGATGATGTGGTCGCAGGATTTGATGAAGTCCATATTGTGCTCGATGACCATCACCGTGTTGCCCTTGTCGACGAGCTTCTGCAAGATCTCAATCAGTTTCCGCACGTCTTCGTAGTGGAGGCCGATGGTCGGCTCGTCCAAGAGGTAGATCGTCTTCTCGATATGCGGTCGGTAGAGCTCGGAGGCGACCTTCACACGCTGGGCCTCGCCGCCCGAGAGCGTGGTCGCGCTCTGCCCCAGCGCCAAGTAGCCCAAGCCCACGTCGTTAAGCGTCTTCAGTCGATCATAAATCGCCGGGATGTCTTCGAAGAAGGCGAGCGCATCCTCGATCGTCATCTCGAGCACCTGGAAGATGTTCTTCTGCTTGTACTTCACCTCCAAAGTCTCCTTCATGAAGCGCTTGCCGCCGCAGACGTCGCAGGGCACATAGACAGTCGGGAGGAAGTGCATTTCGACCTCGATCATGCCATTCCCCTGGCAGGTCTCGCAGCGGCCGCCCTTCACGTTGAAGCTGAAGCGGTTCGCCTTCCACCCCCTCGCGCGCGCCTCGCTCGATTCGGCGAAGAGCTCGCGGATGAAGGTAAAGGCTCCCGTATAAGTCGCGGGGTTACTGCGCGGTGTCCTGCCAATCGGCGACTGGTCGATAAGGATTGTGCGTCCCAAGTACTCCGAGCCGGTGAAGCTCTGCGCGTTGTACGTATTGGCATTCCTGAAGCGGCGATCAAGCCGCGCCTGGAGGTTCTTATGCACGATCTCGTAGACAAAGGATGACTTGCCCGAGCCCGAGACGCCGGTCACGGCGATGAGGCGGCCGAGCGGGATGTCGACGTTCAAATGCTTGATGTTAAAGACGTTCCCGCCGCGGATCTTGATCTCCCCGCGCTCCGCCTCGCGGCGCTTCTCGGGCAGCTCGATCATCTTCTCGCCGCGCAGGTACGCGAGCGTGAGCGAGCCGCTCCTGTTCTTGGGCGCGGTGAGGAGAAGCTCGAGATAATCAGCCACGACTACCTCCCCGCCGTGGACGCCCGCGCCCGGGCCGATATCGACGAGATAGTCAGAGGCATAGATCGTATCCTCATCGTGCTCGACGACGAGGATGGTGTTGCCGAGGTCGCGCAGATTGAGCAAAGTCTTGATAAGCCGGTCATTGTCGCGCGAGTGGAGGCCGATGGTCGGCTCGTCAAGCACATAGAGCGCACCGACGAGGCCCGAACCGAGCTGGGAGGCAAGCCTGATGCGCTGCGCCTCGCCACCCGAGAGCGTGTGGGCGCGGCGGTCAAGCGAGAGGTACTCGATGCCGACGTTTAACATGAAGGAGAGCCTGGACTGGATTTCTTTCGTGACGACATTTGAGATCCCCTTCTCCCTCGCGGTGAGCTTCAAGGATTTGAAGAGCTTGTCGCACTCCCTGATCGAGAGGTGCGTGAGCTCGACCACGTTCTTGCCGCCGACTAGGACGTGGAGCGCCTCCGGGCGGAGCCTCGCGCCGTTGCAGGCCTCGCAGGGCTCGGAGCCGAAGAGGTACTTGGTGCCGAGGCCATTGCAGGTCGGGCACGCGCCGTACGGCGAGTTGAAGGAGAAGAGCCGGGGTTCGATTTCGGGGAAAGAGAAGCCGTCCCGCGGGCAGGCCCATTTGGCCGAGAGAAGATGCTCTTCCTTGCCGAGGCGGAGCACCAAGAGGCCATCACTCTCCTGGATGGCCTTCTCGATCGCCTCGCTTAAGCGCTCATGAGCGCCCTTCTCATCGAATTTAAACTCCTTGGGGTTGATGAAGTCCACAAGCACCGAGATCTCGTGCTTCTTCGTCTTCGTGAGTTCGATCCTCTCACGGAGAGACTTCTTCTTCCCGTCAACCATCACCGTCGTATAGCCCTTGCCCAAGAGGTCGTAGAGGAGCTGATAGTACTCGCCCTTCCGTCCGCGGACGATTGGACTCCAAATCTCGATATCCTTATCCATCTTGGCCGACTTTTCTAAGACGAAATTCTTGATCTCTTCGTTTGATAGCTTCTTGATCTCCAAGCCGCAGACGAGGCAGTGCGGACGGCCGATCCTCGCATACAAAATCCTCAAATAGTCGTAAATCTCGGTAATGGTCGCGACCGTCGAGCGCGGGTTGTTGGAGCGACTCTTCTGGTCGATGGAAATGGCGGGCGAAAGGCCGATAATCTCATCCACATCGGGCTTCTGCATCTGGCGGAGGAACTGTCG
The DNA here is from genome assembly GCA_019661805.1 of Candidatus Parcubacteria bacterium. Classification (GTDB taxonomy): domain Bacteria; phylum Patescibacteriota; class Minisyncoccia; order Phycocordibacterales; family Zambryskibacteraceae; genus UBA5004. Next base: position 266 of record JAIFWR010000040.1, on the reverse strand, counting down.
CGCATAGCTCGAGAGCGATTCGACATAGCGCCGCTGGCCTTCGGCAAAGATGGTATCGAAGGCAAGCGAGCTCTTACCCGAGCCCGAGAGGCCGGTGACCGCGATCATCGCATTCCGCGGCATCTCAACCGTAATGTTCTTAAGGTTGTGCGTCCGCGCGCCTTTAACGATGATCTTATCCTCCTGTTTGTGCTCTTTTTTCATAAGAAATTGGCCCCATGGCCGGGCCATAGGGGGTATAACAACCGGCTCATAGTATCACAACG
>JAIFWR010000039.1 GCA_019661805.1 Candidatus Parcubacteria bacterium | reverse complement strand
CGGTGTCGGGCTGCGAGATGAGGAGCTCGTCGATCCTCACGCCAAGCCGCTTCGCGTACTCCGGGTCCATGGCGTGCTCGGCGTCGATGAAGGCGCAGATGCCGCCCATCCTCTGCGCCTCGGCCACGACGTGGAGGGAAAGTGTCGTCTTGCCGGAGGATTCGGGGCCGAAGATCTCGATGATCCTGCCGCGCGGCAAGCCGCCGACGCCCAATGCGGCGTCGAGCCCGACGGAGCCGGTCGGGATCGCGTCGACGCCGACGCGGGGCTTATCGCCCAACTTCATGATCGAGTCCTCGCCGAACTTGGTGCGTATGGCGTCGAGCGTATTGTCTATATTCCCATGGCGGATGGCCGAGGGCGATTCTTTCTCCGGTTTTTCTGCGATTTTGGCTTTGGCCATGGTTATTTCCTTAAGATAATCGTGACGCTCTTTTCCCTCTCCCGTCCGAAGCGGTCCCGGACGCGCACCGTCATTATACTGGGCCCCTCGGCCAGGGGCAATTTCTCGCTCCAGAGGCCCTGCTGGTCGGTGTAGATCTGGGTGCCGTTGAGGGTGATCCAGGCCACATTCTCGGCCCGGCCGGAGACGGTCGCGACGGGCTCCGAAAGGACGGCGCCGTCGGCCGGGATATCTATCCAAACCCTCGGCCCCAGGATGAGGAAGCGGGCCTGGAAGAGGATGTAGGCGGCGAGAGCTACTCCCAGGACAACGAGCATCCAGTGGCGGGAGGAAAGGTTAATTGCCATGAGCATTCTCCTCGAGGCCGTACTCTGCCGCCTCGATCGAGGGCGTGCCGGTGAAGCCGATCACGTCCCTGGGCTTCGCGCCCGAGCCCGGCCCGATGACGCCGCGCTCCTCGAGCATGTCCATGAGGCGGGCCGCGCGGGCGTAGCCGACGCGCAATTTGCGCTGAAGGAAGGAGGTCGAGGCCTTGCCCGCCTGCATGACGGTATCCTTCGCCTCCTCGTAGAGGTCGTCATCGTCGCTGGAAGCCGCCTCCCCGATGCCCGAAGAGAAGATCGCATTCGAGGTGCCCTCGGCCGAAAAGTTGATCTCATCCTGGAGCTCGTCGGCATACGCCCTCTTGAGGTAGTCGGCGACGGCCTTGACCTCCGCCTCGCGGATGTAGGCCGACTGGATCCTCACGGGCTTGCTCATCTCGCCCGACTGGAAGAGCATGTCGCCCGCGCCGAGAAGCTTCTCCGCGCCGGGGGCATCAAGAATGGTGCGCGAGTCTACCTGCGAGACGACCTGGAGGGCGAGCCTCGAGGGGATGTTTGCCTTGATGAGGCCCGTGATGACATTGACCGAGGGCCGCTGGGTCGAGAGGATGAGGTGGATACCGACTGCCCGGCTCATCTGGGCCAAGCGCACGATGCCCGCCTCAAGTTCTCTCGGGTAGGTCTGCATGAGGTCGGCGAGCTCGTCGATGATCACGACAATGTAGGGCATGGCGTCGGGAAGCTCCTCATCTTTCTTTGACTTTTCAAATGCGGGTATGTAGACGTTCTTGTGGTAGGAGCCGATATCCCTCACGCTTGCCTTCTCAAGGAGGTCGTAGCGCCGCTCCATCTCCTTGGCAAGCCACTTCAGCGCCATGATCGCCTTCTTCGGGTCGGTGATGACGGGGGTGAGGAGGTGCGGGATGCCATTATAGAGCGTGAGCTCAACCCGCTTGGGGTCGATCATGATGAATTTCAAATTCTCGGGCGGATTCCGGTACAGGAGCGAACTGATGAAAGCGTGGATGGTGACCGACTTGCCCGAGCCGGTGGCGCCCGCGACGAGGAGGTGGGGCATCTTCGAGAGGTTGTCGAAGACGGAGGCGCCCGTGATGTCCTTGCCCAAGGCGACGAGGAGCGGCTTGTCCGAGTTCTGATAGCCGTCCTCCGAAATGAGCGAGCCTAAGCCGATGGTCGACTTCGCCGTGTTGGGCACCTCGATGCCGACGAGCGACTTGCCGGGGATCGGTGCCTCGATCCGGACGGGGTGCGCGGCGAGGGCGAGCTCGAGGTTCTGCTGGAGGCCGACGATCTTCGCGAGCTTCACTCCCTCGGCGGGTTTGAGCGCGTAGCGCGTCACCGAGGGACCGATCGATATCTCGTCCATCTCGACGACGATGCCGAAGTTCTGCAAGGTGCGCTTGATGAGGTTGGCGTTCGCCTTGATGTCGCCGACGCCCGGCTTGCCGGCGTCCTTCTCAAGGAGCGAGAGGGGCGGCGGCGCCCAAGCCTTGCCGCTCTTCCGCACGATCATGGGGGTGAAGGCTTCGCCATCGTCTTTTTTCTTGAGTGAGGGCGCAATTCTCGGTTCGGCGTGTTCCTGTCCCGAAGCCTCGGCCCTCTCGACGGCGCGGCCGATGACAGCCGCTTCGTTCGTCGGCATCTCGTCTTCCGCCGAGCGGAAGAAGAGGCGAGAGAAGTTCACCTTGAGCGGGATGTCGAAGATGACGAGCACCGCGACGACCGCGAAGGCGATGAGGAGGAGCGAGGAAACGTAAACGTCGAAGAAGGAGACGAGTGGATGCGAGATAAGCCCCCCGATAACGCCGCCCTTGGCGGAAAAGAGGTTCACGAGGCCGAGGCCGGAGAGGTAGAGGAGGAGCGAGCCGACCACTTGCGGGAGGGCGAACTTCCTCTCGCGCTCGTGGAGGAGGGAGAGGGCGAGGAGGAGGAAAACGATAGGCAGGAGGTAGTAGCCGATGCCCGAGAGATAGGAGAGGATCTCGAAGGCGAATGCCCCCGCCCGGCCGCCCATGCCGAAGGCCCCGAGGAGGAAGAAGACCGATATGACGAGCGCGAAGATTCCCAGGATGGTATTGGTCGTCTCCCTTGAGACGAGTTTGAGCTCCGGGAGGGAACTCTCGGAATTTTCTGATCTTGCCTTCTTTTTCTTCGCCATAATGCTTACACAATAATACCACAACGATTCAGCCAACCTTTCCCAAAGCCGCGCTTGCAACATTTGTCCCTGACGCGCATAATGGACGCAGTTGCTGTAAAGGACAAATTATTGTAGAATTAAAGGACAAAAGGAAAAGGTTCAAATTTGGCCCTAAAGCGCGTATGTCTGATACATCCCCCAACTATTCGAAAATAGCCTCCGCCATATACCTCATTACGGGCTTTTTTGCCGACCAAGAACCTCTCAAATGGCGCTTGAGGAGCCTTTCGGCTGATCTCGTGGCCGAGGGGGGCAAGGATAAGGCTGCCGTAAGCCGCGAAATCTCCTCGCTTTTCGGCATTGCCCGTACGGCAAACCTCATTTCGGAAGCAAACCATGACATCCTCGCCCGTGAGCTTGCCCGCATGGATGCGGACCAGGATATTTCCTTTAATCTCCTCCTCCAAAGCGAGGACCGGAGGTTCCCCGCCCCCGCCATGCCGCGCGAACTCGCCCCCAGGCCGACGGTTATAAAGGACAATATTCCCGAGTCCAAGACCGAGGAGAAGCCAGCCTTGAGGGAGTTCGGTGCCGTGTCAGTCAAGAAAAATAGCCGCCAAAGCATCATTATAGGCCTCTTGAAGAGGAAAAAGGAGGTCATGATAAAGGACGTTTCCCCCTTGATTACCGGCTGCAGCGAGAAAACGATCCAGCGCGAGCTCTCGGATATGGTTTCCGAGGGCATTTTGAGGAAATTGGGGGAGAAGCGATGGACCCGCTATACGCTTGCGTAAGGGGCTAAAAAGGGCTACAATGGCCCTTATCCACAGCGCCCTTCGCGCTTTGGACGTTTCGACCTTATAATTTAAGGGTGTGTAGAAATTAGTAGCTTGCCGGGAAAGGCTTATC
>JAIFWR010000038.1 GCA_019661805.1 Candidatus Parcubacteria bacterium | reverse complement strand
TCGCCGTCTCGACCGCAAGGCTCCAACTGATCTTTGCTCCTTCGACCACGGCACGGACGGGCGAGAGCGTGGCGGTGCCGACCACCTCCATGGAGATGCCGACGGCCTTTTGTCCGGCCACGATGCCCTCCTTTGGCACCACTGATTTATGCGAAATGCTCGCGCCCCGGCTCACTTCGAAGTCGAGCGAGCCTGATGCGCCGCCGATCGCCCTGGCCGCCTCCTCGGGCGATACGGCGGTGCCATTGACGGCAAGGATGGTATCCCCGCTCTTGAGCCCCGCCAAGGCCGCGGGCGAGCCGGGGATGACCGTCGTGATGACGGTGTGCGGATTCTCAATAGGCAGGAAGCCGGCGGGCGAGGGCAGGCCCGTCATGAGCCCGAGCGAGATGAGGAGCCAGGCGAAGGCGAAGTTGAAGGCGACCCCCGCCGCGAGCACCGCGGCTTGGATGCCGCGATTCTTCGACTGGAAGCTCTCCGGCGCGCGCAGGTTCTCCTCGCTCGGGTCCTCGCCGTAGATCTTGACGAAGCCGCCGAACGGCAGCCAGTTGAGCGTAAAATTGCTCCCCTTCCATTTGAAAAGCTTCCCCGCCCGTGGCGGGTAGCCCACGCCGAACTCGTCCACGCGGATGCCGAATATCCGCGCACCGAGGAAGTGGCCCATCTCGTGCACGATGACGAGCAGGCTCAAGATGACGAAGAAGATTAGGATGGACATCTAGGCCATTATTTCCGCCTCCTTTTTTCCCGAGAGCTCTTCGAGCTTCCTGTTAATTTCGTCGACATCCTTCTGGAGCTTCAGCTTTGCGCGAGTTTGGGCATCCTCATCGAGGCCTTCGATGGCATTGAGAGCCTTTTGCCTCTCCGTCCGGACCCTAATGCGGGCCTCTTCGAGCTTTTGCTTGACCAATTTATTGAGGGACTGCCTGTTTTCGGCAGTGAGCTGGGGAAAGGTGACCCGTATGCCCTGGTCATCGACCGAGACCGACACGCCGAGGTTGGATTCGCGGATCGCCGCATCGATGGAATTGATGACGCTCTTGTCCCACGGCACGACCCTTAGGGATCGTGAGTCGCCGAGAGTGACGGTCGCCAACTGGTTAATTGCCATAGGCGATCCGTACACCTCCACCCGCACCGAGTCGAGAATGCCGGGGTTCGCCTGCCCGGAGCGGATGCCGAGATATTCCTTCCTCAGCCATTCTGCGATCTTGTTGCCATCCATATTCGCATCGATCTTGTTGCCATCCATATTCGCATTATAACAGAAGTGCCAAGTGTTCGAGAACAAGCCTTGCCGAGGCGGCGCGCTGGTCGGCCACGAGCCGCATCTTGAAGGCGCTCTTGAGCGCCTCGGACTGGTTGGTTCTCTTCCGCAGAGCCAAGAGAAGCGCGTCGAGGAAGGCCGGGAGGCTCTCCTCTCTGTCGACGAACTTCTTTACGAAGGCGAGCCGCCCGCTGACGGAGAGCTTGAGGAACTTCTCCGCTTCGCCGCCGGTTTCCCCACCTTGAAGGACGGTCGTCTGCATGCGCGAGCGGAGCGTGGGGATGACCGTCGCGGCGTCTCGCAGGACGAGGAAGAAGTATGTCTCCTCCCCCGGCTCCTCGAAGGTCTTCAGAAGCGCGTTCTGCGCCTCGAGGGTAATGGTCTCGGGCGCGATAAAGAAGACCTTGCGAGGGCCGAATGCCTTGCGCGCCGCCTGCTCGGAGAGGCGGCGCGCTTCCCCTATTCCGAAGGTCTCGCCCTCCCAGGGGAAGTAATCTGGAGACCCCTTAAGTGTCCCGAAAAGGCTCTCGACGTGCGCGAGAGCCTGGGCATGACCTCCGATAAGGAGAGAGGCGTGGTGCATGGGCAAGCGGCTCGCGCTACTTGCCCTTCTTCACGTCGAGGAGCTCGACCTCGAAGACGAGCGTCGAGTTGGCGGGGATGGCGCCGACCGCCTGGGCCCCGTAGCCGTAGTCCGGCGAGATCGTGAGGACGCGCTTGCCGCCGACCCTCATGCCCTGCAGTCCCACGTCCCAGCCCTTGATCACCTGGCCCGCGCCGAGCATGAAGCTGATCGGCACGCCCCTGTCGCGCGAGCTGTCGAAGACCTTCCCGTCGGGAAGCCTGCCGACGTAATGTGCCGTGACGATATCGCCCGGCTCGGCGATCGCTCCGGAGCCTACGGCCGCATCCCGGATGGAAACGCCGGAGGCCGCCTTGGCGCTATTGTCCCCGATGTTCATGGAAGAGTTGAAAAGGTTGAGTAAAGGACCCGAGAAGAAGAGGTAGGCGAGGAACGCGATTCCCGCGGCGACGGCCACCCATTCTTCCATGCGTAATTTCTTCATGTGTTTCCGCTAACTGCTATGGGAAGTATGATACCATGGTTCCATGACTGAACAGGAACTCGTAAAGGCCATCGCCGAGACGCCCGGGAACAAGGACGAGTGGAAGAGGATCGCCGCCGAGCGCGTCGCCGAGATCGCGAAGGAGTTTACCGAGGGCTTCACCTTCCTCGCGGACTACCCGAGGTCGGTGACCTTCTTCGGCTCGAGCAAGAGCCGCGAGGGCGACCCCTACTACGACAAGGCCCGCGAGCTCTCGGCAAGGATCGTAAAGGAGCTTGGCTACTCGGTCGTCTCGGGCGGCGGCCCCGGCATCATGGAGGCGGCCGACCGCGGCGCCTACGAGGCGGGCGGCAACTCCGTCGGGCTCCTCATCAACCTCCCCAGCGCCCAGCCGACCAACTCATACATCAAGAAGTCGATCTCCTTCTACTACTTCTTCGCCCGCAAAGTCTGCCTCGCCTTCGGCGCGGAGGTGTTCATATTCTTCCCCGGCGGCTACGGCACGCTCGACGAGTTCTTCGAGATCATCACCCTCCTCCAGACGAGGAAGCTCATGGGCGCGCCGGTCATCTGCTTCGGCAGCGAATACTGGAACTCCGTCAAGAGCCTCATCGACGGAGTGTTGAAGGCGCGCGGGATGATCGACCCCGGCGACGAGCAGCTCTTTACCATCACCGACAGCCTCGACGAGATTATTGAAGCAGTGAAGAAAGCGCCGGTGCGGGAAGGGATTCCGCTCGAGTTCGGGGCGCCTTCGGAATATCAAAAATAGAAGGGGCAAACTCCTCCCCCGCGATCTGGCGCGCCACCTTGTCGCCGCCGAAGATCGAGGGTAGGAGTCCCACGCCGTTACAGCCCAGGTTGTAGTAAAGCCGGCCGAAGGAGGGATCGGGTCCGACCATGCGCAGCATATTTTTCGTATACCCCATTACGCCGTGCCAGGTGAAGAGAAATTCGAGATTCTCCTTCTTATCATAAACCTGCCGGACGAAGTCCTCGATCTTCTTCTTTGCCTTCTCGGAAAACTGCCTGTCCCGGTCGTAATGCGCGCGGCTCTCGAGCCCCACGTCAGGCCCGCCGATGGAGATGAGGTTGTGATTCCCGCCCTCCTGGTACTCGTACGGCCGGCGCGTGACGTAGAAGTAGGGCGCGCCCGGCGTGTCGGTGAGTCCCGGGTCAACCGCCGGGTAGTAGTGGATGGCCGCCGGTACGCCGGCCTTGGGCTCGAGATAGCCCGTCATGTAGCCCACGACGCCGTGCAAGCTGTGGTGGAAGCGGCTGTTTACCTCGAGCCCGGAGGAGGTGAAGATCTCGATGTTCTCGAAGCCGTTGGTGCAGAGCACGACCTTGCCGCACTCGATGGTGTGAAGGCCCGCATCGAGGAGCACTTTCTCGGCATGGACGGCCACCTTCCCTATCGGCGTTTCCTCATACAGAGCGAAGCGGTCGGGATACTTTTCCGAAAGGAAACGCACCACCTCCTGGCAGAAGAGGGCCGAGTTCATGACACCCCGCTGTTCGGGAAGAAGGGCTACGTATTGGGGGTCGAGGGTCTCGAGCTTGAGCGCGATCTCCTCGCGCGGCACGAGGACGAAGAGCTTCCGGTACTTCTCCGGAATCTCGTAGAGGAACGGCGCCTCTTCCCAGATCTCAAGCGTGCCGGTCCGGATCCCGCCCGCGCGGCGCAGGCGGTCGTCTTCCAAGTGCTCAAGGACCTGCGCCAAGGTCGAGAAGCCCGAATAGCTCTCGAAGCGCATCATGGGGATGTCGAGCCCCGCCTCCGTGTACATCTCCTGGGCCAATTCCCAGGCGCCATCAACATCCTTCTGCCCTTGCGCAGCCATTTCGAGCCCAAACTCATTTACAATCTCGACGAAGGGCCGCTCGAAATACGTCACCATCTGCCCGGCGTTGTGGCCGGTCGCGCCATGGGCGAGTTTATAGCCCTCGATGAGGGCCACTTTCCTGTCGGTATGCTTGAGGAGGGAGAAGGCGGTCGAGACGCCGGCGATCCCGGCGCCGATGACGGCGACATCGGTGAGGAGATCGGCAGGAAGCGGCGTGCGCTTGCGCGAATGATCAAGCTGGTGGATCCAGGGAGAGTTGTTCGTCACTCCCCCATCATACTACGGGCGGGAAAAATCCTACCTGTAGAGAACGATGATCATGAGCACCGCACCGAGAAGCGCCACGTTCTTCCCGAACTGGATTCTCTGCGCCATCCTCGCATCGCCTTCCTCCTTCCAAAACGCGTGCATCTGGAAGGTGACGGGTACCAGGGCGGACGCCGAAGAGGATGGAGAGCGCGCCGATCACGAGTAAGAGACCGGAGCCCAGCACCGCGAGCCGCGGCGCGGGCACACCCTTCGACCCCGCATAGGCAGCCAGTGCGGCCGAATTGGCGAAGTGGCTATAGGCGCTGTAGAGGAAGTAGCCCGAGAAGAGCACGCGTCCGATGATGAAAATGATATTCATGAATATGTATTAATCGTAAGTCTTAAGTATAACGCCTCTTGCCCCGCATCCCTCTACTTGCAAAGATAGTTATAGTGTGATATAATGCTGAACAGACGCACCTTCCCTCCGAAATTTCCACTCACAAGGAGAGTGATAGATGGCTTCGGCAATAGCATTGCTTCAGTGGATCCTCCTTTTCCTGGTACTCGTTGGAGTGCCCGTGGCGATGATGATCCTCTTCGGGCTCCAGCAGATCGAGACGGGAACGGTCGCAGCCGTGTTCCGTTTCGGCAAGCTCGTGCGCAAGCTCGACCCCGGGCTCGGACTTACCCTGTGGCCCATCGAACGAGTGGAAGTCTACCCGACCTCGACCAATCAGATCGAGTTGCCGGACGAGTCGCAGAACATCGACCGCGACAACGACAACCCACCGCCGGGCAAGACGAAGCCCTACTTCGTGCCTCACAAGGCCATGACGGAGGCGGTCTGGTTCCTCAAGAAGGCGGAAGACCTCTCCGACGACGATCCCGCCTCCTATAACAAGGTCCATTGGAAGGGCCTCGGCGAGGACGTCAAGGAGGCAATCGCCAAGGAAGCGCTCCACGCCGGCATCACTGCCGAATGGGCGGCAATCGTGGAGTGGCATCTCAAGGGAGACACGTGGGAGCATGTCCTGAACTTTGTTCAGAATGTGAGCCCCGAGGCCGGGCGCAACCGCAAGGCCGAGGTTAGGAAGCGCTTCGACGACGAAGTGTCCCATTTCCTCGGCGATATCCTCGCGCCGGTCACATTCGGCCATGCGAGCGAACGGCTGGCTCTCTTCAGCACCATGCTGAAAGAGCGGCTCGAGATCGCCATCGGCGAAATAACGAGCTCGACAAGCGATCCGGCCGACAAACCCTGGGGCATCGACGTCGGCAAGGCCTTCCTGAAGACGCCGTACTCGGGACGCCGGGTCAATGAAGCGCGAGCCGATGCAGTGAAGGCTACTGCGGAAAGAGAAGGAATGAAGGCGAGAGCGGAGGGCGAGAAGGCTCAGAAGATCGCCACGTTCGACGCCGAAGCTCACGGGACCAGGGTGAATGGCCAAGCAGAAGCCGACGCCCTCACCGCGATGGCGAAAGCAATGAAGGAACCAGGGGCTCAGGAGCTCCGCGCGCTCCAAGTTGCTGAAAAAGTGCTCGATCGTGATGCCAAGCGATCTCGGGGCAATTGGTGGTATCCTCTCGCTCGGGACGAAGATGGCAAACGCCCAGCAAGACAAGCCTTCCAACCCCTAGTGAGAACTTCGTACACGTGCGCATACCGTGCCGCCGCCAGGGAATCCCTGGCGGCGGCAATTTGTTTCCATTGAGCCATTTTTAGGCACTTGACTTTTTGATACTTTAGGTGTATAGTGTAAATAGACTGAAAATTTAGGCACGGAGGTGCTTAATGAAGTTCAAACGAGTGAAGGAACTGGCCCAGCGGCTCGCCGCTTCTCGCGCCGGCCAATGGGTCGTGACGAAGGTGACGAAAAAGGCGACAACGAGCGCAATTGCGCGGTTGACGCCTGCGGCTCAGCCAGCCCCCGTGCCGGCCAAGTCGTGGTTTGCCTTCCTGGCAGGCGTGTACGTGAAGGTATTGGTGATCTGCGTGGCATTTGCCTCCGCCGCCTTCGCCCTCTCGATGATCATCCCGAAGATGCGGAAGTGGAACATTTCCATTCCCCCGCCCTCTTCTAAGATCGCCATCGTGGCTGTGGCAATCGGCGCGTTGCTTGCCCTGTTGGTCATCATCCCGACGAGGGTACGCTACTATCGCCAGCAACGCCAGATGCAGGGGGCAGCTTCACCTGCTCCGGTTGTTGCACCTGTGACGACTCCAGTACCTGCTCCGTCGGGAACGACTGCACCCAAGAGCTGGCTACACGGGGTGATCATCGGAGCAATCGTCCTCGTCGTGCTCGCCATCCTGCTCTTTACGGGGCTGGTGGGACGATGGTTGACGGTGCTCTTCATCGTGTTCGCCGTCTTCGGCTTCTCTTCCTATTACAAGGACAGGAAGCAGCAAGTGGCGGCAACCGTAATCCTCCTCACCGGGATCTTCGTCATCCTGCTGCTCCTCGCCAACTGGCCGACGCCGGCCGGTAACGCATCCGGCACCGTCCAAGCGGCTTCGGGCGACCGGACCGGAAAGGTGATTACAATTACCCACCAGTGGTCGGAGATGCAGTCGGTGGCTCCGGGAAATCAAGTCATCATCAGTCCACGGCAAGGGAACAACGTCGCGTATCAAGTGAAGACGTGGTATCGAGACCGGGCTCCCGTGCTCCACACTTATGAACGGACCGCGTCCATTGCCCGCGACTGGTGTAGTGACTACATCCAAATCGAGGAGAGGTTCTCGAGCTTCCAGATTCGGATCATCGACAAGGAAATAGAGCAAGCCGACTTCGACCTTGTGACCCAAACGTATCAGTCGGGCGGACCCTGCGGTAAGCAGAAGTCTGAAGCGGCCCTAGTGTCCGTTCCCGATCTTCCGCTCAAGCCCTTCGATTCGTCCCGCCTGCCTGGCACGGTCGTGAAGATCGATGTCATGAGGATGGATTGAGTACTTCGTATGTTCACAAAGGCCGCCGAGCCCTGCTCGGCGGCCTTTCCTTATGTATTGTTTTGTGTCATAATCTGCAAAGATAATGTTCACCGTTTCTTCAAGGAGTCAGTATGCCGAACAGCATTCCGGTAACGCTCGTGGTCGCTGCCGCGGCCGCTCTTGCCCTGGCGGGATTGGCAGTCTTCATTGTGGAAGTCCTCTTCCCCAAAGCACTTATTACCCTGGGCAACAGGGATGAGTGGCAAGTCCCGATCCGGATCCGGCCTCCGCAGGGCGAATTCTACGTCATCACGAAGGGCACGCCGAACGGACCCTTCGCGATGATCCTTTCCTCGATCGACGAGATCGCCTACGACGAGAGAGCGGACCTCTTCCACCCCTCCCGGCCGGAGGAAGATTCGGCTGCAAGCGATTACCTTTCGCAGCACGGTCTCGCCTGGGTCGGATTCAACAAGCGCTTCCTGTCGCGGGTAATCGAATACGCGAAGTGGGGCAAGGTGGAGGAAGGCACCTCCGGCACGGGGCCGAAGTGGGGACTAATCCCCAAGGCCTGCGGCATGTACCGAGACGGCAAGCCGCCAACCTACTATTACCGGCACAACCTGACGGTAGTCGTCGAGAAGGCGAAGATCAATTCGAACTTTCCCCTGGATATCTTCCTGAACATTACCGTCAAGATCGAGAGTCCTCGACGCGCCCTCTTCTTCGAAGGCACGTGGATCGTCAAGCTGATCGCTGCCGTACAGGACCGGGTACGCGAACATGTGAGCGACAAGGACCTCAACGAGCTTCGGGAGGACAAGCAGGCACTCACGATGGTGCTCCGGGCCTTGAACGGTCTCACGCGCGAGGAGGAAGGCGGTCTCCGCCAAGTGGCGGGCGTGGCGATCGATGACGTCCAATTCGTCATGTACGACTTCGTGGGCACAGCCGAGATGATCGCCGCCACCCAGGCGGTGGGAATTGCCGAACTCAATGCCAAAGCGGCAAAGATCACGGGCGAAGGCGAGCGGGATCGGCGGATAGCTGCGGCCGCCGGCATCAAGGAGACGGTCGCCGCTTTCGCCACCCACCCGGTCGGGGCCACGGTGGCCGTGGCGGAGTCCATCTCAACCGCCAAGCCGAAGGTGCTGGGCGGGAACATCTTCTCTTCGGTCAATATCGAGGAAAAGAAAGGCGAAGAGTAACAGGGCGCACGAGGGGCTGGGCCGGTTCGCCAAAACCGCCCAGCCCTTTTCATTTCCATAAAATATGGGATAATAGTTCCAGACTGTAACCGGAACCTCGGAGGATAGCATGGTACATGCGATTTTGGGCCGTCGGGCGCTCTATATCGGCGTCTGGCTCGCTTTGGTGGCAATTCTTTGGCTTGCATGGCTTGCCGGCTGGTGGTCGCTTGCGATCATCGGCGGGGCCATCGGGCTCCATCTCTCGGGCTGGAAGACGGCGCTCAAAGTCGCGAGCGGGATTGCCATCCTCTTGAGGGTGATCTTCTACGGGAGCTACGCCTACCGGACTGCCACGAACGGGTCGTATTCGGCAGCTACCTCGACAAGGTCTTCGGTAAGTGCTCCTGCTGACAATTCACGATCGTCTATCACTGTTACTCACGACTGGTCAGTGCCGATCGAAGTGCCGTATAACACGTCGGTCACCTGGGAACACCGCGATAACGTGGCCTACGAGATCCAGCTCTGGAGAGGCAATGCTCTTATTACGGTTAAGTCGTTTCCGAAGAACCCAGAACCGGACACTCGGGATGCCTGCGAGCGATTCGTCTGGATCAAGGAAGGATTCAATCGCTTCCAGATCCGGCTCGTTGACAAAGAAATCAAGGAAACGATCTTTGATCTCTCTGTCAGACCCTACCAGCGAGGCGGTCCGTGTGCTGGCTACCAGAAAGCGACACCGGAAGTACAGCCGGAGCGGGTAATCACCATCACCCGCGAGTGGTCAGAACTGGTGGAGATTCCCGTGGGCTATCGTCTCCATTTCGACACGCTTACTCCTGTGGCCTTCGCGGCGATTGACCAGACGGGCGAGATCCGCTCGTATCCCCGGGACTACAAGACCGGAGACTATCCGCCAAGGGACCACAGAGTCACGAACTTCCGGTTCATGGTTACCGACCCGGACATGGAAAGGATGCAGATCAAGGTGTGGTTTACCAAGCTGCCGTAAGCAGCACCGTTCGCCGACGACAAAGGCCACCGCCTCAAGCGGTGGCTTTTTCTCATTCTCATGCCCGAACTCCGGCTTAGAAGCCGAGGTAGTTCGTCTGGAGCTCTATGCCGAAGGTGTTTAGGATGAGCCTGATGATCCCGTAGGCCGAGAACATCACGAAGAGTCCGAGGAGTCCGTAGATGATCTTCTTCTTGCCTTCGTCGCGCTTGCTG
>JAIFWR010000037.1 GCA_019661805.1 Candidatus Parcubacteria bacterium | reverse complement strand
GAGAAGGAGAAGGGCGTGATTATCCAGGAAATCAATATGTATCAGGATCTGCCGAAGTCCCATGTCTGGGAGGTTCTCGGGCAGCTCCTGTACGGCAATACGCCGGCGGGGCGCTCGATCCTCGGTCCGGCGCGAAATATCAAGAAATTCTCCCGCCAGGACTTCCTCGGCTATCACCGGAAGCACTATGTGGCGTCGAAGACCTTGGTCGTCGTCGCGGGCGACGTCACCGAGAAGGCGGTCATGGACGAGGTGAAGAGGATCTTCGGTGCGCTTCCGGAAGTGAGGAAGCGCGGCAAGGAGGCGATCAAAGAGAGGCAGAAGGCGCCCGGCCTCGCCATAGAGAGGAAGAAGAGCGACCAAACCCACATGGTCATGGCACTACGGGCCTACGGCGCCAAGGACAAGAGAGCTCCGGCACTGACCGTGCTCATGGGCCTCCTCGGCGCCGGCATGTCCTCGCGCCTCTTCCAAAGGCTCCGGGAGCAGATGGGGGCCTGCTACTACGTCCACTCGGGCGTCGATTTCCAGTCCGACCACGGCTACGCGGCAGTCTGGACGGGCGTCGAGGCCAAGCGCGCCGCCGAAGTGACCCAAGCCCTTATCGACGAATGCAAGCGCCTCACGACGGAGGAGGTCCAGGACAAGGAGCTTCAGAAGGTCAAGGACTACCTCGTGAGCCACATGTACATGGGGCTCGAGACGACCGAGGCGCTGGCCGGCTTCTACCTCAACGAGGAGATCGTCCACGGATCTTTGCGCAAGCCCAAGGAGCTCGAAGCGGCAATCAGAAAGGTTAAGGCCTCGGACGTCATGGAGATCGCCAAAGACCTTTTCAAGGACGAGAAGCTGAACCTCGCCATCATCGGGAATGTGAGAGACGCGAAGCCGGTCAAAAAGGTGCTCACCTTCAAATAGTGCTAGTATGGGAGCCATGAACGAGCACGGGCACCGCTCCCTTTCCATAACCCTCGCGAGCTGGGCCAAACTCGCCCTGGTGGGCATCCTGACCTACCTCCTCTTCCGCGTCTCGGGGATCCTCCTCGTCATCTCGACCGCGATCGTCATCTCGACCGCGATCGAACCTCTCCTCCGCTGGGCCAAGCACCGGGGCGTGCCGCGGCTCCTCTCCGTCATTACCGTCTACGCCGGCGCGGGGTTCTTCATTTCCGTCTTCTTCTATTTCCTCCTCCTGCCGCTCATCGACGAGATAAGGAGCTTCGTGAAGACGCTCACCATCTACTCGAACGCGGCCGTCAACGACAGCGTCCTCTCGCGGATGTTCGAGAACCAGCACGTTTTCGGCGGCATCCAGACGCCGGTGATCATGGAGCAGATCTCGGGGTACCTCAACGCCTTCTCCCAGTTCCTCTCGCAGGGTATCTTCTCCACCGCGTCAAGCGTCTTCGGCGGCGTGCTCTCCTTCGTCCTCATCGTCGTACTCTCCTTCTACCTCGCGGTCCAGGACGACGGGGTGGGCAAGTTTCTCAAGGTGATCGTGCCCCTGCCGCAGGAGAAGTACGTCCTCGGCCTCTGGCGACGCGCGCAGGCGAAGATTGGCCTCTGGATGCAGGGCCAGCTCATCCTCGGCCTCCTCGTCGCCGTCATGGTCTATGTCGGCCTTGCGATCATCGGCGTGCCGAACGCGCTCCTCTTTGCGGTCCTGACCGGCGTTTTCGAGCTCATCCCGATCTTCGGCCCCATCATCTCGGCGATCCCAGCGATCTTTACCGCCTACGGCGAGATCGGCGCCTCCTCCGCGCTCATCGTGGCGGCGCTCTACCTCTTCGTCCAGCAGCTCGAGAGCCACGTCTTCTACCCCATGGTGGTAAAGAAGGTCGTGGGCACGCCCCCGATGGTCTCGATCATCGCGCTCTTCGTTGGCGGTGAATTGGCGGGCTTCCTGGGCATCCTCATCTCGGTCCCGGCGGCGATCGTGATCATGGAGATCCTCGCCGACCTCGAGCAGAGGAAGTCCCTCGCTCAGCCGGAAGTGCTCTAATTTTCCGCATGATGGACAAGAAACCCTTCTACATCACGACGACGATTCCCTACGTCAACGCCGAGCCGCATATCGGGTTTGCTTTGGAAATATTGCAGGCCGACGTGCTGGCTCGCTATAACCGCTGGAAACTTGGGGAAGAAAATGTCTTTTTCTCTACCGGTTCTGACGAGCACGGACAGAAGATTTTTGAAGCGGCAGAAAAAGCGGAAAAGGATGTGAAAGAATATGTCGATTTCTATGCGGCAAAATTCGGCGAGCTCAAAGAAGCACTCGATCTCTCCAATGATAATTTCATTCGCACTACCGATCCGCATCACGTGAAGGCCGCCCAGGAAATGTGGAAGCGCTGCGAGGCGGCGGGGGACATATACGAAAAGGAGTTTGAGGGTCTCTACTGCGTCGGCTGCGAGCGCTATCTTACGGAACGCGATATGGCGGACGGCAAGTGCGTCATCCATGGCACCGAGCCGGAGCTTAGGAAAGAGAAGAACTGGTTCTTCCGCCTTTCTAAGTATCAAAATGAGATTCTCGGGTACCTCCAGGACCCCGCAGTGATCATTCCTGATTGGAGAAGGGAAGAGGCGATCAATTTTGTGAATGAAGGGCTTGAAGACTTCAGTATTTCCCGCGAGAAAAGTCGTCTCGCGTGGGGCGTGCCGGTGCCGGGCGACGATACGCAGGTCATGTACGTATGGTTCGACGCGCTCACGAACTACATTTCTACGCTTGGCTGGCCGGACGAGGGTGGCAATTTCGAGAAGTTCTGGAAAAACGGTCATACGCTCCAGGTTGCAGGCAAGGACCAGGTCCGTTTTCAGTCAATCATGTGGCAAGGCATCCTTCTTTCTGCTGGAATTAAGCATACGGACCAGGTTTTCTACCACGGTTTCGTCAACTCGGGTGGACAGAAAATGAGCAAGTCTATCGGGAATGTTATTAGTCCCTTTGAACTGGTCAAAAAATATGGCATCGATGCTACTCGCTACCTCGTTTTGCGCCACATCCATTCGACCGAGGATACTGACGTGACATGGGAAAAATTAGATGAATGGTATGAGGCCGGATTAGTAAACGGGCTTGGGAATTTAGTATCTAGGATTATGAAATTGGCAGAAGATTATTTGGAACCTGTAGATACAAAGAAAGAAATTTATCCTCGGTTGGATTACACAAAGGAACTATCAAAGTTGGATTTTGCGAATTCAATGAATTTGGTTTGGGAGGACATGAAAGATATTGATTATAAGATTCAGTTGCATAAACCCTTTGAGATTATAAAAATCAATGTTGATGAAGGCAAAAAACTGATTACTCAATTTGTTGAAAGAATGTATAGCGTTGCTATTGCCCTTCGTCCATTCTTACCCAAAACTTCAGAAAAAATACTTTTGGCGATAGAGAATAACAAAAAGCCCGAAAATCTCTTCCCCCGCATCAATGCCTAAATACTTCGACATCCATTCGCACCTTAATTTCGGGGACTATGACAAGGATTGGGACGAGGTCATCCTGCGATTGAGGGAGAGCGAGACGCACACCATCGTCGTCGGGACGGATTATAAGTCCTCAAAACGCGCGGTCGAGCTCGCGGAGAAGTATCCCGAGATCTACGCCTGCATTGGCGTCCACCCGGTCGACAACCCGACGCGGGTTTTTGAGAGGAAAGTGGTCGCGATAGGGGAATGCGGGCTCGACTTCTTCCACGCGAAGAAGGCTGAAGATTACGAGAGGCAGAAGGCGCTTTTTGTGGACCAAGTCGCCTTTGCCCTCGAGCTAGGAAAGCCGCTTATGATCCACGCCCGCGATGCCTACCCAGAACTCCTGGAGATCCTCGAGCCGCTCAAGAAGGAACACGGCGAGAAGCTTCGGGGCAATATTCACTTCTTTGCCGGGGATTCTGCGACCGCGGAGAGGTTCTTTGCCATAGGGTTCACGGTCTCTTTCACGGGGGTAATCACGTTTACCGCGAGCTACGACGAAGTGATCAAAAAGGCGCCTCTGGGCATGATCATGGCCGAGACGGATGCTCCGTTTGTCGCCCCGGCGCCCTACCGGGGGAAGAGGAACGAGCCTTCCTATGTAAAAGAGGTCGTCAGGCGCATTGCTGAGATCCGCGGAGAAGACCTTGAGCTCGTCCGAAGGACCCTTGTCAATAACGCGCTCGCCATGGTAGGGTATTAGCTCTGAATATGGAAGGAAACACACAAGTCTACGAATTGGGCTACCTCCTCCTGCCCTCGATTACCGAGGACCAGCTCGAGGGCGCCGAAGATGCCTTGAAGAAGGCCGTCTCGGCCGCCGGTGGTACGGAAATCGCTTCCGAAAGTCCCGAGAAGATCGACCTTGCCTACACCATGACGAAGACCGTCGGCGTCTCGCGCTACGTCGTCAACGACGCCTACATCGGCTGGGTCAAGTTCGAGGCCGAGCCCTCGGCCGCCGCAGGCGTGAAGGAGGCTGTTTCGAAAATGGAGGAAGTCCTCCGCTTCCTCCTCATCAAGGCTCCCCGGGAGAGCGACTTCACCTTCGCCAAGGCCCGCGAGGCGCTCATAGCCAAGGAGGTTCCCGAAGTCCCCAATGGCGAGGCAAAGGCCGCAGGAGTAGAATAACCATATGTATTTCAACCGAGCGATCATCATCGGCAACTTAACCCGCGACCCCGAGCTCCGCTCGCTCCCGTCCGGCATCCAGGTCGCTACGCTCTCGGTCGCGACCAACCGGGTCTGGAAGGACAAGAACGGCGCCAAGCAGGAGTCCGTCGACTACCACAACGTCGTCGTCTTCGGCCGCCAGGCTGAGACGACTGCGCAGTACTTGAGGAAGGGCGCGAGCCTCCTCGTCGAGGGTCGGATGCAGACCCGCTCCTGGGACGACGCCAGTGGGCAGAAGAAGTACCGCACCGAGGTCGTCGCGGATAGGATCCAGTTTGGACCAAGGGCGGGAGGTACGGGTGGAGGCACCCCTTCGGCTAAGTCCGCTGGCCCTAAATCTGCCCCCCAGGCAGATTTAGCACCGCCGGCCGACACTATCGAATATCCGGAGGAAAACATTAACATTGACGACATCCCCTTCTAGCCATGCACAAGAATTATTTCAAGGAAAATAGGATCGAGTACGTCGACTACAAGGACGTCGAGACGCTGAAGAAGTTCCTCACCCCCCACGCGAGGATCCAGTCGAAGAAGCGGAGCGCCGCTCCCGCAAAGAACCAGCGCCAGCTCGCCGTCGCGGTGAAGCGCGCCCGGTTCATGGGATTATTGCCCTACGTATCGAGATAACATCTCGATACGTTAGGAACAATTCCCGCACGTTTCGAGATAGTTTATAATAAGTGGATGCGTTTCCCGTACTCTCTTTCGGGAATGATACTCTTCCCCGCGCTTGTCGGGGTCGTGTTTCTCTTTCAAATCAAGTTCTTGGCGACGCCCGTCTTCCTCCCCCTCATCGCCGTCTACAAGATCTTCGGCTCTGTCCCGGAGGCAAGCGGCAAGGAGTTCGCCTTCATCCTCCTCTACTGGTCCTTCACCGGCTTCCTCGTCGGGCTTATACTCGATCTGTGTACTCGCCCGTCTCCGTATTCACCCGCACCACGTCCCCCTCTTTGATAAACATCGGCACCTGGATCTCGGCGCCGGTCTCGAGGACGACGGCCTTGGTCGCGCCCTGGGCGGTGTTGCCGCGGGTCGCTTCGTGAGCCTCGGTGACCTTCAACTCCATTTTCACGGGGAGCTTCAACCCGATGATCTTCTCGTCGAAGACCATGCCGTCGGCGACCGTATTGGGTTTGAGGAACTTGGCGGCGGGGCCGATGAGCTCTTCTTCGAGCTTGAAGCGCTTGCTCGGGTCATGCGCCTCGCAGAACCAGTACTCGCCCTTATTGGTATAAAGATACTTCACTTCCTGCTTGTCGATGTCCGCTTCCTCGACTTTGTCCGAGACGTGGAAGGAGACTTCGGTAATCCTGCCGGTAATGAGGGCTTCCGCTGCTGCTTACGGAAGACGTGCGAGCCGATGACCTCCCACGGCTCGTTCTCGAAGATGATGTATTTGTGGAGCGTGACCTCGCTGTAATCCAACATGGTCCTAGAAATATAGCCCAGTTAAGGCCTAAAATATACTTGACATTTTATATAAAAGGGTGTATGATAGAGAAAGAGGTGAAAGATGAAGAAGTTCTTCGGTCCACTGGTCGTCGATATCGCGCTTTGTAGCATCGGCATCGGCGGCGCCATCGTGGGAATCTCGTTGGAGAAAGTAAATCTCATCTGGGTTCCGATTGCCTGTGTGTGCGCGATCATCGTACGCCTCGTGCGGCTGTAGAGTGTAGAGAAAAGGTGGGCTCACCGGAGCCCGTCTTTTTATTTTTCTAACCTTCCTTGAGCTTCGTCCTGATCTCTTTCAATATTTCGTCAGCGACTTTCTTGTTCTCGCGCAGGTAGGTGCGGGTCGCGTCGTAGCCGACGGCGAGCTTCTCGTCCTTGAACTTGTACGTGCTGCCCGACTTCTGCACGAAGCCGAACTTCTCACCCAAGGCGATGATCTCGCCCTCGCGGGAAATGCCCTCGTTGTACATGAGGTCGAACTCCGTCTGCTTGAAGGGCGCGGCGACCTTGTTCTTGACCACCTTCACGCGCGTCCGGCCGCCCATGACCTCGTCGCCCTTCTTGATCTGGGCGATCCGCCGTATGTCGAGGCGCACCGAGGTGTAGAACTTCAAGGCTTTGCCGCCCGGCGTCGTCTCGGGGTTCCCGAACATGACGCCGATCTGCATACGTATCTGATTGATGAAAATGACGACCGTCTTCGTCTTCGCGACGATCGCGGTCAATTTGCGGAGGGCCTGGCTCATGAGCCTGGCTTGCTTGCCGACATGGTGCGCGCCCATGTCGCCCTCGATCTCGTCCTTGGGGGTAAGCGCCGCGACCGAGTCGATGACGATGACGTCGAGCTTGCCGGAGCGCACGAGAGAGTCGACGATCTCGAGCGCTTGCTCGCCGGTGTCGGGCTGGGAGATGAGGAGCTCGTCGATCCTCACGCCGAGCCGCTTCGCGTACTCCGGGTCCATGGCGTGCTCGGCGTCGATGAAGGCGCAGATGCCGCCCATCCTCTGCGCCTCGGCCACGACGTGGAGGGAGAGCGTCGTCTTGCCGGAGGATTCGGGGCCGAAGATCTCGATGA
>JAIFWR010000036.1 GCA_019661805.1 Candidatus Parcubacteria bacterium | reverse complement strand
TAGCTCGCCGACGGATTCCTTTAAGGAGATTCTCGCGAGGAGCCCCGCGAACATCTTTTCGGTGCGCCTGGTCTCCGTCTCGAAATGAGCTCGCAGAAGAGAAACCTCGTTTCCTCCGCGCTTGTCCTCGCCGTCCTCTTCCTCCCGTACTGGGCCTACGTGCCGCCGATCGCCCTGGCCGCCCTTCTCCTGCCCTTCTACTGGGAGGCGGTTGTCCTCGGATTCCTCATAGACACGCTCTACGGCCAGCAGGGCTCCTTCCCGGCGGCGCTTGCGGCGGCGGCCTTCGTCGCCCTTCTCATGCCGGTTCGCAAGCGCCTGCGGTGGACCTCGTAAATTATGCCCAGATTCTTTTTCAAAAAAGCGAAATCCCGTCTCGGCGTCAAGCAAAGAGTCGGCGGCAAGTACAAGGATATCAATCCCGAGGACATTTTCCTTGACTCGGCGAACCTGCCGGGCTTCGAGGAGCACGCCCTCGAGGGCCGGATCGAGCGCCCGATGGGGCACGCCACCATGTCGGCGGTCAAGATCGCGCTTGTGGCAATTGTCCTCCTCCTCGCGGGCAAGCTCTGGGCGCTCGCGATTTTCCAAGGCCCTGTCTACGCGCAGATTTCCGAGCAGAACCGCCTCCAGGACTCCCTCGTCTTCGCGAACCGCGGCGCTATCCTCGACAGGAACGGCGTCGAGCTCGCGACCAACGACATCAAGAGTGCCACGTCGACCTTTGCCGGCAGGACCTACGCGCCGATCCGGGGCCTCGCGCATATCGTGGGCTACGTGAAGTATCCCAAGGCCGACAAGACGGGCATCTTTTACGATACGAGCTACCAGGCCAAGGACGGCGCGGAGCTTGCCTATGACCAGCTTCTCACGGGCACGAACGGCCGGAAGCTCGTCGAGACGGACGTCCTCGGCCACATTACCTCCGAGAGCGTCGTCGAGAAGCCCCGGGACGGCGAAACGCTCACGCTCTCGATTGACGCGAAGGTCAACGAGCAGGTCTACGAAGGCATCGCGGAGCTCGCGGAGCGCTCCGGCTTCGTCGGCGGCGCGGGCGTCATCATAGACGTGGAGACGGGCGAGATCCTCGCGCTCACGAGCTACCCCGAGTACGACCAGAACGCGCTCACCAAGGGGATCGACCAGGAGTCCTTCTCGAGCCTCATCTCGGACCGCCGGACACCCTTCCTCAACCGCGCGGTAGGGGGCCTCTACACGCCGGGCTCCATCGTGAAGCCGATCGTCGCACTCGCCGCGCTCCACGAGAGCATCATCTCGCCCAATAAGCAGATCCTCTCGACGGGCTCCATCACCGTGCCGAATCCCTACGACCCGTCGAAGCCCTCCATCTTCAAGGACTGGCGCGTCAACGGCTGGACGGACATGCGCGAGGCGCTCGCCGTCTCGTCGGACACCTACTTCTACAGCGTCGGCGGAGGCTACGGCGACCAGAAGGGGCTCGGAATCACGCTCCTCGACAAGTACTTTTCCATGTTCGGGCTCACCGAGCCGACGGGCGTCCCGCTTATGGGCGAGGCCGAAGGGGTTATCGCCACCCCGGAATGGAAGAGCCGGAAGTTCGACGGCGACATCTGGCGCCTCGGCGACACCTACATCACAGCGATCGGCCAGTATGGCACGCAGGTGACGCCGGTAAATGCCGTGCGCTTCATCGCCGCGATCGCGAACCAGGGCAAGCTCCTCTCGCCGGTCCTGGTCAAGGGCGAGCAAGGTGCCGTGGAGAAGAGGCTCGACTTCTCTCCCTCCGAGTGGCAGGTGGTGCTTGAGGGCATGAGGGGCTCCGTCACCCACGGCACCTCCGTCGGGGTCAACGTCCCCTTTGTCACGGCGGCCGGGAAGACGGGCACGGCCGAGGTTGGCAGCGGCAAGAAGTACGTCCATTCATGGTCGGTGGGCTTCTTCCCCTTCGACCATCCGCGCTACGCCTGGGCGGTCGTGATGGAGAAGGGTCCGGCGACGAACACGGTCGGTGCCACCACGGTGATGCGGCGCGTGTTCGACTGGATCGAGGCGAACGAGCCGGGATATTTCTCAACAGTTGCGCCTGCCCTACAAGGGCGGTAAGATACCTTCGTATATAACGCCATCATGAACACCGATACGGAATACTTGACGCAGGAGAAGTACAGCGCGCTTGAGAAGGAACTCTCGACCTTGAAGACCGTCAAGAGGAAGGAGGTCGCCGAGGCGCTCGAGTATGCGAAGTCCCTCGGAGACCTCTCCGAAAATCAGGAATACCAGGAGGCGCGCGACAGCCAGGCCGTGCTCGAGGACAGGATCCACCGCCTTGAGGCCATCCTCAAGTCAGCCTCGATCGTCTCCGGCAGCGCCTCCGGCGCGGTCGCCGTGGGCTCGAGGGTCACACTTGAGAGGGGGAGCGACAAGGTGAAGCGCGTCTTCACCATCGTCGGCTCGGAGGAGGCCGATGCGGCGGCTGGCAAGATCTCCATGCGCTCCCCCTTGGGAGTGGCGGCCATGGGCAAGGGCAAGGGCGAGTCCTTCTCCTTCATTACCCCTTCAGGCGAGATGACTTATAAGATTATTGGGATAGAATAAGGGAGTGGCTTCCCTTGAAGAAATACGCTCTGCAAGGCTCCTTAAGCTCGAGCTCTTGAAAGAGCGGGGCATTGACCCGTACCCGGCGACGACCGCGCGCGATACTTCGAACGCGGAGGCGGCGGAAAAATTTGATGAACTGAAGGAAGGCGGCTCGGTTGTCATGGCCGGCCGCATCATGAGCCTGCGCGCGCAGGGGAAGATCGTCTTCTTCGACTTCGACGACGGTACGGCACGCTTCCAGGCCTTGTTGAAGAAGGATGAGCCGCTCCCGGCGGAGCAGTTTGAATTATTTGAAGAGGCTTTCGACATCGGCGACTTCGCCGAGGTTCGCGGTACGCTCTTCTTGACCAAGAACGGCCAGCAAACGATCCTCGCCGAAGAGGTGCGCATGCTCTCGAAGTCTCTTTTGCCTCTGCCGGAGAAATGGCACGGCCTTTCCGACGTCGAAGAGCGCTTCCGCAAGCGATACCTCGATACGCTCTCGAACCCGGAGGTCAAAGAGCGCTTCCTCAAGCGTTCGAAAATAATTGAGCTCATCCGCGAATTTTATCTCAAGGAGGGCTTCATCGAAGTGGACCTGCCGAATCTCCAGCCGCTCGCTGGTGGCGCCACTGCCGCGCCCTTCACCACGCGCCACAATGCTCTCGGGATGGACTTCTTCCTCCCGATCGCGCAGGAGCTCTATCTCAAAATGCTCCTCGCGGGCGGCTTCGGGAAGGTCTTTGAGATCGGTAAGCGCTTCAGGAACGAGGGCATCGATACTTCCCACAACCCGGAGTTCACGATGCTCGAATCGAACGAAGCCTATGCTGATGCGACCGGCCAGCGCACTTTTATCGAAGACCTTTTCAAGTATGTGGTGAAAGGATTGTTTGGCACGCTCCAGTTCGAGTACCAGGGCGAGACCATCGATCTCGCGCCGCCCTTCAAGGTGATGAAGTATCCGGCGATTTCGGACGAAGAATATAAGAAGACGGTCCGCCCGACGCTCATCCAGCCGACCTTTCTCGTCGACTATCCGGTCGCCTTCAACCCCTGACCCGGTCGACCAGCGCGAGCGCTACTTAGAGGAAGATAAGAAGGGGAAGAAGGGAGAGAAGGAAATTTCCCCAAGCGATATGGAGTACCTCGAAGCGATGGAGTACGGCATGCCGCCGAATGGCGGCATCGGCATCGGCATCGACCGCCTCGTCATGGTGCTCACCGACGTCAAAAATATCAAGGAAGTAATCCTTTTCCCAACTTTGAAGCCGAAGCAGTAGAATACTTGTTTTTGCGCGGTCCCGCCCTTGCTACGTTTTTATGCTCCTAATTGCTCGAGAAGGTAAACGTGTAGTTCTCCTTTGCGCCGACCTTACTAAGAGAGATTGATTTACCTTCAAAGGTAACGACATTTTGTTTTGAGGAGTCAAAAATGGCTTCCTGGGTCTTGCCATTTCTCTCAAGCTTGGCGCTAAGGACAACACGGCCAGCCCAGACACACTGGACGTCGGCGGGGCAGCGGCTGTCTTCAGTGACTTTAAGCGGAGTGATATAAAGGCCATTGAAAGAAACCCTTTCCCCGAGCTTGGCTGTGTTAGATGCTTTTACTACAGGAGCAGGTTTAGGTGTGTTGGGGCAGACAAACTGACAGTTGGGTCCTGTGCGGCCAACATAAGAGCCGTCGGGGCACTGCATGGCATCTGCGGTGCAGACAACGCTTCCAGGAGTTTCCGCTCCTGGTTTTGGGCTCTCATTTTTCGCCCCCAAGTAATAGGAACCGAGACCGATGGCTACTACCGCAACTATTCCCAAGCCTAGATAGGTTTTGTTCATGATTATTTGATTATTTTCTTTCTGTAATCTCCTCTTTTAACTTGATAATAAGATTGTCTGGAGACATTTCGCCGACCTTGCCCGCATCGCGGCTTTCGACCGAGACTTTCTTTTCCGAGACTTCCTTGTCGCCGATGACGATTGCATAAGGGACCTTCTCCGTTTTGAAATTGCGTATCTTCTTGCCCAGAGT
>JAIFWR010000035.1 GCA_019661805.1 Candidatus Parcubacteria bacterium | reverse complement strand
TCGTAGTCGTGCTGGAGGTCGACGAACTGCTTCATCGCGCCGAAGTAGTTGCCGATATGCGGCCGGCCAGTGGGCTTGACGCCCGACAAAAGCACCTTTTTAGACATGGCTCCATAGTAGCAGGAAGCCCACGGCCGCGAAAGCGGCCGTGGGCTCGGCTAGGCCGCCCTAGAGAGGCCCAGCTTCTTCGAACTTCAGGAACTCCTTGTTACCGGCGCCGTAGTACACATTGCCCTTGAAGCGACGGCCGGCAAACACCAGCTTGAGCCATACCGCGTCCGCAGGCATCATGAGATGGTACGGAACGTTCCAGAGAGGATGGGACTCGGGCCGCCCCATCTGCTCGGTCTCGCGAAGTTCGCCCTCCCAGTGGTCCACGAAGTAGACATGGCACTCGAAGATCTCCATGGCTTCCTCAAAGAAGCGGACGATGGCCATCTTCTGGAGCTCGGCGCCCGGCGAGATGCTCACGCCGCTCTCCTCGCGGAACTCCCGGCAGGCGCACAGGCGGATGCTGCCGCCGTCCGCTTCGTCGAGCTTGCCTCCGTAGCCATTAAGAAGTCCGGCACCCACTTTCCGCTTTTTCTCCGCGAGCCATACCACCCCGTTCCGAATCGGGAATACAAGCGTGGATTTTTCTGCCGTCGCGAGCGTATCTGCCATGAGCCCTCCGGGAACAAAACGTCTGCCCCTAGCGTAGCATGATTACTCCTCCGTGATAAATCCCCCGGCCTGGTGGCCCCAAAGCTCGGCGTAGTAAAGGCTAGGCCTTGGCCTGTGTCTCCACCCACTCCTTATACTTCTTCGCCATCGCCTCGAAGCCTTTCTTATTGTTCGCAATCTCCTTCTTGCCGTGGATGAGGCGGAGGGTGGCATTGAGATCAATCTTCTTCGCATAGGGCCTTACTTTCTTGAGCCGGGCGATACGCTCTCGAGCAAGCTTGAGGCGGGCGGGCAAGCTGCGGGTAACGTCATTGAGAAAAGCTTGAGCCGAGAGGTCCTTCCCTGTTGCCAGCCTCACGAATTCTTTGAAGGTCTTCCGCGCACCGAGCTTCCAAACCTCGGTCATCTCCTTGCCCACGTTCGGGTTGTCGACGATATACCCATACTTTTTAAAGAAGTATTCGCGCCACTGGGCCAAAGCAAGCTCGGCGAGGCCGTAGCCGTGATAAGAAGCGGAAGATTCCCAGCTGTAAAGATGAGGGACATCAAGGAGGTGGAGCGAGTCGCTCGAGCGGTCGAAGTACTTGCGATAATGCTTCTTGGCCAGAGCCATAACCTTCGTCGGAGCGAGCTTCTTACTTTCGTATATTTCCCTCTCGAAATCGGCGACATAAATAATACCATTGAGATCCATCGGCATAAGAGGCTGGAGCTTTCTTACCTTGCGCTCGAAGAGCTCGAAGGGATACGTATTGCCCTCCTTATCTTTGGCATAACGGGTCCGCCATTCGATGCTTGAGTAGAGAGTGTCGATAAACATGCTCTGGGTCTCGGCCCATGAAGCAGTCATGGGAGGATACTCATGATTGAGGACCACCTCCCTCTCCTCGGCATTGAGAAAATGGGCGGCATGGCCTCCTTCGTGGAATAGGGTGTGGTAGCCGACCGCACCGGAGCCGACCTGGCCAGGCACCACATTGCAGGTGAAGTTCGAAGTCCCCGCCTGGCGCAGGCCACCCTTGTAATGCACGAGGGTGGGCCAATGGCAGAAACCGTTATTGTACTTTCCCTTCCTCTCAAGGAGATCGAGGGAGAGCCTCCCTCCTTGGAAGTCTATCCCGAGTGCGGCAAAGGACCGCCCCCAGCGTTCGAGAGCGTCGTCAAATTGATAATAAGGATCCTCCTCCTTAGTAAAATTCCCCGTCATCATGTAGCCGAAGTTCCAGGGCTTCCTCAAGCCGGGCATCTTCTCCTCAAGCTTTCGTATATCGGCAAAGGCATACTTTGTCTTCTCATAAATAGTGTTGAAAATACCGAAGAGCTCTCCCTTCGTCATGCCGTCATCGCGCCGCACCTTGAAGTCGTAGAAATCCGAGTACCCAAGCTTCTTCGCATATTCGTTCCTCAAACCTACAAGCGTGATGTAATCGTGGATGTCCTGGGAAGCAAGCTTCTCCCTGGCCTCGAAGCAGGCTTTGCGGACCTTCTCGTCATCGTGCGTCCGCATCATAGTGCCCATCTTGAGAGAAGAGGCGGGGACAAACTTCTTGGTATACGGATTGATATAACCCTCCCTGCGGTTCGCCCGCGCCTTATGGATCTGGGATTCGAGGAGATCTATCTTTTTCTTCAGCGCTACAGCTTCGCGAGGAGATTGGTAACGCTCAAAGAAGTCGATCCAAATCCTGAGGCGCTCGGCTATCTTCTTGTCAGCAGCCGGGAGGAAGCTTTTCAGCTTCGACAAATGCTCCTCGCTTCCGCGGAAAGCGTCGCGCTTTGCGAGGGCTTCATCCTTCTTCTTATCCACCGCATGATCTCCCATGTAGGAGATCCAGAAGAGCTCCTCATAGTCGTGATGAAGCCTGAGATATTCTTTGTTTAAAGAATCGAGATAGCGTGCGGCGTTCATAGTATTCAAATCCCCTGCTTCTTCAGCTCCTCGACGAGCTTCTTTGCTTCCTTCGAGAGCTTCTCCGGGATCTCGACTACCGTGCGCACGTAGAGATCGCCGCGGCCGCCCTTGCCGGTCGAGGAGCTCTGCGCATACGGCACGCCCTTGCCCTTAATACGGAGGATAGTGCCGTGCTTGGTGCCGGCGGGAATCTTCATCGTCACTTCGCCGTCGAGTGTACCAATAACACGCTCAGAGCCGAGAAGCGCTTCCGAGAGCTTGGCAGAGAGATCCATGACGAGGTTGTAGCCCTCCTTGCGGAGGTAGGGGTGCTTCCGTACGTGGACCTTCACGTACAAGTCCCCCGGCACGCCGCCCTCGAGCGTCTCGCCCATGGCCGAGAGCCGGATCATCTGGCCATCGTCGATGCCCGGCGGCACGGCGATCGAGACCTCCTTCTGCTTCACAAGCTTGGAGTTGATGACGACGCGTCTCTCGGCGCCGAAGACGGACTCCTGGAAGGAGAGCTCGATGTCGACCGCGATATCCCTCCCGCGGCGCACGCGCCGGCCGCCGAAGATGGAGGAGAGGATGTCGGAGAGATCGCCCGTGTCGAAACCCTGCCCGCCGAACTGTGAGAAGTCGAATCCGAAGCCCGACGGGTCAAACCCGGCACCGCCAGCACCTCCGCCGAATCCTCCCATGCCGCCAAGGTCATATTGCTCGCGCTTCTTCTTGTCGCTGAGCACCGCATAGGCTTCGGAAATTTCCTTAAACTTAGCCTCGTCTCCCCCGCTCTTGTCCGGGTGGTAGGCGTGCGCGAGCTTCCTGAAGGCCTTCTTCACCTCCTCCTCACTCGCGTCTTTATTGACGCCCAATATCTTGTAGTAATCCTTCATTATTTAGTCTCGGCATCCTTCATGTCGGGATTCTCGGGCGGCTTCTGCTCGGTGCTTCCCTGCTCCGGAGGAGCCTGCTGTTTGGACATATGCTCGCCGATCTTCATCATCTCGCTCGAGAGCGCATCGGTGGCGGATTTGAGCACGTCAGCCGTAGCCCCACTTGCGAGCGCGGACTTCACCGCTTCGATCTTCTCCGTGACACCCTTCTTAATATTCTCCGGCACGGTCGGCGCATCCTTGAGCGCCTTCTCGGCGGTGTAGAGGAGCTGTTCGGCGTGGTTCCGGGCATCGACGAGCTCCTTCTTCTTCGCGTCATCAGCCGCGTTGGCCTCGGCGTCCTTCTGCATCTTCTCAATCTCTTCCTTGGAGAGGCCAGAGGAGGCTTCGATGCGGATAGACTGCTCCTTGTTGGTCGCCTTGTCTTTGGCCTTCACGTTCAAGATGCCGTTCGCATCCACGTCGAAGGTCACTTCGACCTGCTCCC
>JAIFWR010000034.1 GCA_019661805.1 Candidatus Parcubacteria bacterium | reverse complement strand
GAAAGAATGAAGTTGGTTACTGGCTTGTTAGGTTTCCCAATCTTCGATAATCCTCAAGCAAACAGAGATCAACAGACTTATACATTTAAAGATGTAAGGAATGAAGATGGTTTAGGTAAGGGTACCTTGCTATCAACTGGAGAGTTCATAGTTTTTAAGAACTCTTTATCTAGAATTGCAGAAAGACCAGGGATACACCCAGGTGGAAGTGCATTAAGAAAAAGACTGTTAGATGAGGGTATCTTAAGAAAGTTAAATGATAAGTCTTACATTTTCACTCAAGACTACATTTTCACTAGCCCAAGCGCTGCGAGCGGTGTTATTGCTGCCCGCTCAACTAATGGATGGGATTGTTGGAAAGACGATGAAGGCAAGACCCTGGATGAAATAAAAAGAAAGTAAATTTCTCTACTAAAATCTAAGTAATTAAACGCTACCACACCTTATATATCTCTCGGCTGCCGGAGACATACATCTCGTTCATATCCTTGAACTTTTCCATCATGGCCTTCTCCTCCGGGGACTGGTTCTCCATCATCGTCTTAAGCTCGGCTTCGTAGGCGGCGAGGCTCTCCCAGCTGCCCGAGACGATGACGCGGTGGAATGCCCCTGTCATGTCCGTCATGACCTTGGTATTCCTCTCCTTCGGCCTTATGTCGGCCCATTCTTTAAACAGCTTCGCGAGCTTGCCGGCGTTCCCGGGCTTGCAGACGAATGTGTCGTGGACAATGATCATAATGGTTGGGTTAGGTATATAGTATAAGACGTAGCAAACAATAATTTAAAGCAATTTATGCACAAATTACACATGCATCGTTTTGGGCTGGGGATTGGGAGCTTTGTTGCCTTTATCCACGCCGCTTGGGCGCTCCTCGTCGCCTCCGGCCAGGCGGGCGCCTACATCTCGTTTATCCTCGGGATGCACTTCCTCTCAAACCCGTACACGGTGCTCGCCTTCTCCTGGAAGGGGGCCGCTATGCTCGTCGTCCTCACCGGCATCGCGGGCTACGTCGTCGGATGCGTCTTCGCCTGCATTTGGAATAGGGTTGCGGCGAAATAAATAAACGAAAGCCCGGCCGCGAAGCGGCCGGGCAGGGGACTAACGGGGCGGATCCTTGCTTGGGATGAACCTAACGGCCTCTCTCATGTCTTTCAGCTCCTCCTTGGTGAACAATTTCTCAATCTCGCGTTTCGAGAAGAGTTTGTACCGCTCATCCGTGCAGACGAGCAGTGTGTACTTGTCACGTCCGGTGATGGCATTGCCACGATCGAGTCCAGAGAGCTGGCAGTTGTTCGCATCCATGTGCGAGTGGCCGTCTCCGAGGAGGCCTCTTCCGCGGCACGGTTCGTAGTCGACGTTGTGCACGTCCGCCCGGTAGATGTAGGCCAGTTCGACGCGCTCGATCACGAAAGCCCGCGTCTCTTCCTTGCCGTAGGCACAGAAGGCGAACTCGATTTTGAGGTGGGTGAAGAGATACTGGAGCGTATTCTCCGCCCGAGGGGCGAGGAGGACCTTCTTCGCCTCTGCTTCCTGGGCGTTGGCTGGAGTAGAGAAGGAGAGCGTTGCGACGAGAATCACGAAGAGTGCGCGAATCATCTGGGTCTCCCTTCGGTGTTCTGAGTCTGGCCCGCATCCTAGGCTTATCGCAGAGCGATTGCAAGCAATCGGGGCAATTTGCCAAACCTTCCCAACCGTCTATAATAGGGCCATCTCATCTATGGATACTTACGAGAACAGGGGATTCGTGAAGCGAAACATCATCTGGCTCCTCGTCCTCGCGGCGGCCGTCATCTTCGGCCTCCTCCTCTTCAACGGCTGGGACAAGGTGGTGAACGACTCGGTCGACAAGATTACGACGACGACGGGGAACTTCTCCTGCCTGCCGCGGAAGGACAATACCCCGGAGGAGAACTGCACGCTCGGCGTCCGCTCCCGCGACGGCTCCTACTACGCCCTCGACATCTCGAGGATCCAGGACGCGAACACCGACCTCAAGGCCGAGGACACGATCGCGGTGACGGGCTTCCTCCTCCCGGCTAGTGCCGCAAACGACTCCAAATGGGCCGACTACAACGTCGCCGGCGTGATCAAGGTGAATACGCTCCTCCGCACTCGCTAGGCTTTTTCCGACTTACGTTTGCTCCATTAATGCGCGACGGCGATGATCATCGCCTTACGGGCTCCGGCTTCGCCGAGAGCCCGTTTGGCTTCCGCCCAGGTCGCGCCGGTGGTGATGACGTCGTCTATGACGACGACGAGCCGGCCCGAGACCTCGGAGGAGGCCGCCATGGAGCCACGCAAATTC
Organism: Candidatus Parcubacteria bacterium; assembly: GCA_019661805.1. Taxonomy (GTDB): domain Bacteria; phylum Patescibacteriota; class Minisyncoccia; order Phycocordibacterales; family Zambryskibacteraceae; genus UBA5004. The sequence goes on along the minus strand of JAIFWR010000034.1, from coordinate 1,673 downwards.
TCGAGCCTCTCGGCCCGCCCGCGCGTCTCGGTCTGGCTCTCGGTGTGGCGCACTTTCGTAAGAGCGTGCGGGAGGTAGGCGAGGGTGCCGCGGTCAGAGGAGGCGACCGCGGCACAAAGGAGCTCGGCCTGGTTATAGCCCCGCGTGAGGCGCCGTTCGCCGGAAGCAGGCATGGCGACGAGGAGGGGCGTGCCGTACTTCTCGCGCAAGTTCCCTTCCTCTAGCTCGGCCGAAAGCGTGTCGAAGAGGAGTACGCCGAGCTTGGCAGCCGCTTCGCGGTCGCCCTTGTACTTAAGGAGCCAGACGAGGTCCTTGACCCCCGGATGCGCGTACTCGAAGAGGGCGAAGGCATCATTGCCTATGTGCGCGGCGGCCGGCAGCCGGAGGAGAAGCTCGCCCGGCGAGCTCGCGAGGAGCGCCCGCTCCTCCGCCGTGCGGGGGAAGAGATAGTCGAGGAAAGTGTCCCGGATCGAGGAGAGAAGCCGCATGGGTCTGTTGTGTTATTATAAGTCTAATGTCATTCCTCGACACTTTCTTCAAGAAGAAGGACGACGCCCACGCGCTCGGCATCGACATCGGCTCCTCGGCGATCAAGATCGTCCAGTTGAGGAAGAAGAATGGCCAAGCCATCCTCGAGACCTACGGCGAACTCTCGCTCGGCCCCTACGCCGGGCTCACGGTGGGCCAGGCAGCGCAATTGCCGGCCGAGAAGATCGCCCAAGCCGTCGCCGACCTCATGAAGGAGAAGGAGGTCAACGTCACGACGCGGAAGTGCGGCCTCTCGATACCCTTCGCCTCCTCCCTCATGTCGGTGGTCGAGATGCCGGACGTCGGCCCGGAGAAATTGAAAAGCATGGTCCCCTTGGAGGCGCGGAAGTACATCCCCGTGCCGATCCAGGAGGTGATGCTCGACTGGTCCGTCATCCCGCAGGTAGAGAGCGCCCCTGACGAGGAGATCGCCTCCGGCATCCCGGCCCTGAAGAAGACCGACGTCCTCATCGTCGCGATCCACAACGACACGATCGCCCGCTACCAGGAGATCGTCGCCAAGGCCGGGCTCGAGGCGGGCTTCTTCGAGATTGAGGTCTTCTCCACCCAGCGCGCGGTCTTGGACGAGGCGCTCCGGCCGGTCCTCATCATGGACATGGGCGCCGCCTCGACCAAGCTCTACATCGTCGAGCGCGGGATCATCCGCGCCTCGCATACCGTCAACCGCGGCGCGCAGGACGCGACCTTCGCCCTCTCGAAGTCGCTCGGGGTAAGCGCCGAGGAAGCCGAAGTGATGAAGCGGGCTTCCGGCCTCTTGAACGAGAACAAGAGCGCCGGCGAAGTGATGTCGCTCGTCCTCGACTACGTGTGGAGCGAGACGCAGACGACCTTGCTTGCCTTCGAGAAGAAGCACAACAAGCCCGTGGCGAAGATCCTCATGGTCGGCGGGGGAGCCTCGCTCAAGGGGATACTGGAGTTGGCGAAAGAGAATTTCAAAATGGACGTGGCTCTCGGCCTCCCCTTCAACAAAGTGTCGGCGCCGGCTTTCCTCGAGAACATTTTGAGGGAAACGGGCCCGGAGTTCGCCGTCTCGATCGGCCTTGCCCTGCGCAAATTGGCGGAGGAAGAGTAGTGGTACACTTAAGCTAGGCCTCGACATTCCGAAAGAGGTGAGCAATGGGGGA
>JAIFWR010000033.1 GCA_019661805.1 Candidatus Parcubacteria bacterium | reverse complement strand
TGTGGGGATTGTGGTTCGGACAGTTTTTATCGCTGCAACGTTCAGGTATGGTTTTGGTTCCCTCCATCATTAATGAACCGCAAAGTTCGCATTTCTCGCCCGTCGGTTTCGCCTTGATTGCAAATTTGCAGTCGGGGTAATTTGAACAGCTGTAGAAAAGGCCGAAGCGGCCGCGGCGCTCGGTCAGGAAACCCTTCTTGCAAACGGGGCACTCGACACCAGTCGAGTTCTGCTTCTCCTGTTCCTCATCCTTCTTGACGAACTTGCACTTGGGGAAGCGGGCGCACGCCGTAAACATGCCGAACTTGCCCTCGCGCGTGACCAGGTTCCCCTTGCCGCATTTAGGACAGAGCTCGCCGGTATCCTTGGGGCCCTGGAGCTCCTTGCCCTCGAGCGTCCGCGCGCCCGTGCACTCGGGGAAGCGCGCGCAGGAGTAGAACTTGCCCCCTCGGCCTAACTTCACGATCATCTTCGATCCGCAGACGGGGCACTTCATATCTGGAGGAGCGGCACCGAGGTCAGTGGCCTTGGCGACTTTCTCCTTGCTCTTAACCTCCTTGATGAACGGGGTATAGAAATCGGTGAGGGTCTTCTTGTACGAGCGGTCGCCGTTCGCGATCTCGTCGAGCTCGTCCTCCATCTCGGCGGTGAAGGAGTCAGAAATGTAGCTTGCGAAGTTCTCCTCGAGGAAGCTCGATACGACGTCGCCCGTATCCGTCGGCACGAGGGCCTTGCTCACCTTCTCCACGTAGCCGCGCTCGTCCAAAGTCTTGATGATCGAAGCGTAGGTGGAGGGACGGCCGATGCCGCGCTTCTCAAGCTCCTTCACAAGGCCCGCTTCCGAGTAGCGTGCCGGGGGCTCCGTTTGCTTCTCCTCGGACTCGATCGAGCCGAGCTTGAGGGCGTCGCCCGTGGCAAACTTCGGCAAGATGACGTCCTCGCTTGCCGAGGAAGGATCGGCCTTGATCCAGCCGGGGAAGAGGATCCGCGAGCCGTTGAGCCAGAAGTCCGGCAGCGTGCCATTCGCGATATTAGCGACAACCTTGGTGCGCATCACCTCCGCGCTCTTCATCTGGCTTGCAACGGTGCGCCCGCATTCTCGACGGTGAAGTGGGTGGGGCGGATCGCTTCGTGCGCTTCCTGGGCGTTCTTCGATTTTTTGGAAAAGGTGTGGGGCTCGAAGTAGTCTGCGCCATAGCCCTTCTTCACCGCCTCTTCGATCTGCGCTCTGGCTTGCGCGCCGAGGTTGGTCGAGTCGGTGCGCATGTAGGTGATGTGGCCGGCCTCGTAGAGGCGCTGGGCGACCGACATGGTGCGCGAAGGAGACCATCCGAGGCGCGAGCTCGCGGCCTGCTGCAAAGTTGAGGTGATGAATGGTGCGCGTGGGGCACGAGCGACTTTCGTCTCCTTGATATCAATCACTTCCCACTTACCCTTCTCGCCTTCGGCAATAATGCGCTCGACTTCTTTCTTCTCTCTTGGTTCTATAGAACATTCAAAGCCGAGGTTGTTTAACGTGGCGACAATCTAATCTTCCAAAAAGTCTCGGGCGTGAAGGCGCGGATCTCGCGCTCGCGCTCCATGATGATGCGGAGCGCGGGGGACTGGACGCGGCCGGCGGAGAGGCCGTAGCGGACCTTCTTCCAAATGAGGCCGGAGAGGTCGTAACCGACGAGCCTATCGAGGACGCGGCGGGCTTCCTGGGCCTCGCGGAGGTGCTCATCTATAGAGCGGGGCTTCTTCAAGGCCTCCTCGACCGCTTCCTTGGTGATCTCGTGGAAGACGATCCGCTTCGGGTTGCGCAATTTGACCGCCTCGGCCACATGCCAGGCGATAGCCTCGCCCTCGCGGTCGGGGTCGGTTGCGAGGATGACTTCGTCCGCGGACTTGGCCAGGCGCTTGATCTCGGCGATGACCTTCTCCTTGCCCTTGCTCACTTCGTACTTGGGGATGAAGCCGCCCGGGATGTCGATCGCTTGCTTGTTCGACTTCGGCAAATCCCGCACATGGCCGACGGATGCAACCACGCGGAAATCCTTCCCGAGATATTTCTCGATCGTCTTTGCCTTGCTCGGAGACTCGACAATTAAAAGCTTCATCGCAGGCTTAACAAATACTACGGAAACATTTTTAAAGCAAATCTCGCGTTAGAACGTCTTCCGCACTTCGCCCAGTTCTTCGGTGATGAGGCCTTTGATTTCGAGCAAGGAAAGGATGGCCGAAGCGGAGCCGGTGTCGAGCTTGGATTTCCTGATGAGTTCGTCGCGCGGGCAGGAGTTCTCTAAGAGCTTTATAAACAGTTTCTCCTCGGCCGTGAGGTCCTCGATGTCGAGGAGGGTCGGGGGTTCATCCTTTCTTTTTAAACCTAAGAGTTCCAAGATGTCGTTCCGATCGCGGATGAGGGCCGCACCGAGGCGGATAAGCATGTGCGGGCCCTCGGAGGTGGGTGAATGGTGCGGCCCGGGCACGGCGCCGACCTCGCGGTTGTACTCGGTCGCGAGCCGGGAGGTGATGAGCGTGCCGCTCTTCTTCTCCGCCTCGATGACGAGCGTCGCGTGGCACATACCGGCCATGATCCTGTTCCGGCGGGGGAAGGCCCATACGCCGCTTGGCATGAGATCGTCGTACTCGGACATAAGTCCGCCGCCGCTTGCCACGATCTCGTCGGCGAGCGGCGCATGCGAGCGCGGGTGAATGACGGAGCGGTCGAGCCCGGAGCCGGGGATAGCGAGGGTGTGGAGGCCGTGGCGGAGCGCCGCCCTGTGCGCGATCGAGTCAATGCCGAGCGCCAGGCCGGAGACTATGGAAATAGGCTCGCCCGCGAGCCCGGCGATGAGCTCTTCGCAGACCTCGCGCCCGTAGGGGGAGAATTTGCGCGCGCCAACAATGGCGAGGAGCTTGTGGCCTACAGGCGGAAGCGTGCCCTCAAAGCGGAGCTGCTTCGGCGGCTCGGGAATCTCGGCCAAGAGCTCGGGGTATTCCTCTGGAAGAAGCGCGCGGATCATTGTATTATTGACCTCGATGCTTGATATCAAGTTTATCAGAGAAAATAAGGACTTGGTCCTAGCCGCGGCCAAGAACAAGCACCGCGAGATAGACGTGGACCGGCTCCTCCTTGTGGCCGAAGAGAGGAAGCGGCTCCGGACCGAGTTAGACCTCTTGAACCAGAAGCGGAAGGAAGCGGCCAATGCCCGCGACAACGCCCTCGGGAGCCAGCTCAAGGGGGAACTCGAGCAGATCGAGAAGGATTATGCGGATGCCGATAAGGAGTTCGTCTCGCTCATGATCAAGGTGCCCAACATTTACTCGGCCGACACGCCGGTGGGAGAGGACGAGAGCGGCAACAAGGTCTTGCGCCAGTGGGGTGAGGTGCCGAAGTTCGATTTTGAGCCCAAAGAACACGACGAAATAGGCAAAGCGCTCGGGATCATCGATACCGAGACGGCCGCAGAGGTTTCCGGTTCCCGCTTCGCCTACCTCAAGGGGCCGCTTGCCCTCATGCAGTTCGCGCTCATCCAATTCGTTTTCAACAAGTTGATCGCGAAGGGATTCACCCCCGTTATCCCGCCCGTATTCATAAAGCCCGCGGTGCAAAACAGGATGGCGCGATTCATGACGCCCGACGACCATTATATGTTCCCAGCCGACGACCTCATGCTCATCGGGAGCGCGGAACATACGCTCGGCCCGATCCAGATGGATAAGACTGTGAGCGAGAAAGATCTGCCCATCCGCCTGGCTGGCTACTCGACCGCCTTCCGCCGCGAAGCGGGCACGTATGGCAAGGATACCAAAGGGATACTCCGCCAGCACCAGTTCGACAAGCTCGAGATGGAATCCTTTACGCTCCCGGAAGACTCGCTCAAGGAGCAGGAGTTTCTCGTCTCGATCCAGGAGGAGATCTTGCAGGCGCTCAATCTCCCGTACCAGGTCGTGATTATTTGCACCGGCGATATGGGTTTCCCCGACTACCGGCAGATAGACATCGAGACGTGGATGCCTGGACAGGGCAAGTATAGGGAGACCCACAGCGCGGACCACACGGGGAACTTCCAATCCCGTCGCTTGAACGCGAAGGTCAAGCGCGCCGACGGCACCACCGAGCCTTTGCATATGAATGATGCCACGGCGGTTGCCATCGGCCGTACACTTATCGCTATTATCGAAAATTACCAGCAGGTCGACGGGAGCGTGAAGATCCCGGAGGCGCTCGTGCCCTACATGAACGGGCTGACCGAGATCAGGAAATGAAAATCGTTTCCACCGGCAGGACCATTTCGACCACCGAGTATCTGGCGAAGAAGGTGAAAGCGCGCCGCAAGCGATTATGGATCGCTTGCGGCGCTTTCCTCGTCCTCATCATCATGACCCTCTTTGCCCTGCGGATGAAGAGCCTCCAGATCGCGGAGGTCAAGGTCGAGGGTGCGGCAGGCGTCGCTCCCTCGCAGGTCGAGGAGGCGGCGAGGGAGTTTGTCGCCGGCTCCTACCTCTGGCTCGTGCCGAAGACGAATGTATTCTTCTACCCACGGGCCGGGCTCGAGAGGGAGCTCCTGCGACGCTTCCCGCGCATGAGTTCGGCGGCGGCCTCGCTCGAGGGGCTCCATATCCTCCGCGTGTCGGCGGGGGAGCGGAAGCCCTATGCCCTCTACTGCGGGGAGGAATGCTACTTCATGGACGACACCGGATTCATTTTTGATACGGCGCCCCAGTTCTCGGACGGAGTCTACCTCGCCTACTCCTCGGATGCGCCGCTCGAGAGCCCGCTCGGCAAGCAATTTGTCCCCGAAGCGGAGTTTAGGGGCCTCTCTGCCTTCGCCGAGCGCCTTGAGGCGCTCGGCGCCGAGCCGCGTTCGCTCCGCTTCTCTGGGACGGAAGGCAGGGTGAGCCTTGCCGGCAGAGGGGCGATCCTCTTTGCGCGCGGAGCGGACATGGGCTCGCTCGCCTCGGGCCTCGAATCCTTCCTCGCGAGCGAGCCGATCAGGGCGGAGGGGAATTTCTGGCAGAAGCTTGCCACGCTCGACATGCGGACCGAGAACAAGGTATTCTACTCGTTCAAATAAATGAAGGGATTCTGGGAAAAATTGAATAAGCCCTTCTTCGTGCTCGCGCCGATGGCCGATGTCACCGACGCGGCCTTCCGCCGGATCATCGCGGCGAAGGGCAAGCCCGACGCCATGTGGACGGAGTTCGTCTCGGCTGACGGCCTGGCGCTCGCGCCGGAGGAGGGGAGGAGGAAGCTCCTTCTGGATTTGATCTATACCGAGGCGGAGCGGCCGATCGTGGCGCAATTCTTCACCTCCCAACCCGAGCATATGAAGAAGGCCGCCGCGCTCGCCCAAGAGCTCGGCTTCGACGGCGTCGACATCAACATGGGCTGCCCGGACAAGGGCGTTGAGAGGCAGGGCGCCGGCGCCGCCCTCATGAGGAACCCAGCTCTTGCTCGCGAATTGATTCGTGCGGCGCAAGAAGGTGCCCCAAATTTGCCTGTGTCAGTAAAGACCCGCATCGGCTGGAACTCGCCCGAACTCGAGACGTGGCTCCCCGAGATACTCAAGGAGG
>JAIFWR010000032.1 GCA_019661805.1 Candidatus Parcubacteria bacterium | reverse complement strand
CTTAACCCGCTCAAGCACCTTGACCCTTTCGGCTCGGTGCTCCTCCCTATCCTCACCTATAGCCTGGGAGGCTTCCTCGTCGGCTGGGCCAAGCCTGTGCCTTATAACCCCTACAACCTGCGTCCCGGCCGCTGGTCCGAGGCCATCGTGGCGGGCGCCGGACCGCTCGTAAACCTCGCGATAGCGCTCGCCTTCGGCCTCCTCGTGCGCTTCGGTGCCTCGGCAGGGCTCGGGGCTACCCTCATCCACCTCGACGGCTCGAAGCTCCTCTTTGCCTTCTTTCCCCAGGATGCGCAGCGCTTAAGGGCCTTCTTCGAGCGGTATTCCTTCCTCCTCCTCATCCTTTTCATCTTCTTCCTCTGGCAGTACCTCTCGCCGGTAATCGGCCTTATTTTCAGCCTTATGACGGGGTTTTCGCTCTAACTATTGACAATGGTCGCGTTTGGGTGTATGATAGTAGTTAGGAGTACACATGACACGATTGAAGTCACTCGCGGAAGAATATCCCGATGCAGCGATCCTCATCGTCGTCGGACTCGTCGCCGTCAGTTTGGTATTCTGGGGACTGAGCTGCTTTGACCCCATCGCCATCGCTCACCGCTCGATTCTCCAGTAGCCACCTGGGCCCTCTTCATCGCGAAGGGGGCCCGGTTTGCATTTTGCGGGCCTATTTAGTACAGTAATGGCCTCCCTTTGTGGGATTTTTTGATGTCCACCACCAACCAACTCGTGAGGCGTAAGAGGAAGAAGTTCGCCAGGAAGCCCAAGGCCGTCGCCTTGATGCGCGGCTTCAACACGCTCAAGAACCGCCCCGTCTTCTATAACTCGCCCTTCAAGCGGGGCGTCGCGACCAAGGTAACGACCAAGACTCCGAAGAAGCCGAACTCGGCTATCAGAAAGATCGCCCGCGTGCGCCTCACCAACGGCCAGGAGGTAACGGCCTACATCCCGGGCATCGGCCACAACCTCCAGGAGCACTCGGTCGTCATGATCCGCGGCGGCCGCGTCAAGGACGTCGGACTCCGCTACACGATCGTGCGCGGAGTCCTCGACGCGACCGGCGTCGACGGCCGCCGCCAGACGAGGAGCCGCTACGGCGCGAAGAGGCCGAAGAAAGCCAAATAACCCATGCGACGCAAACTCAAAACGAAGCCGAAGCTCGCCGCCGACTCGCAGTACAACTCCGAGAAGGTCGCGAAGTTTATTAACTACACCATGGAGGAGGGCAAGAAGGTGACTGCCCGCAAAGTGGTCTACGGCGCGCTCGATTTTATTAAGGAGAAGGCGAAGACCGAGAACCCGATCGAGGTTTTCGAAACCGCTTTGAAGAACACGGGCCCGACCATGGAGGTCCGCTCCCGCAGGGTCGGAGGCGCCAACTACCAGGTGCCGCGCGAAGTCAGGCCCGAACGGCGCCTCTTCCTCTCGATGAAGTGGATCATCGATGCCGCAAGGAACAAGAAGGGCAAGCCCATGCACGAGAAGCTTGCCGAGGAGATCATTGCCGCCGCTGCAGGCGAGGGCGAGGCGATCAAGAAGCGCGAGAACATGCACAAGATGGCCGAGGCCAACAAGGCCTTCGCCCACTTCGCTTGGTAGGCATACCCCTTCTCATACGTTTGTATTGGGTATGTGTACAGAATGCGTCTATGATATTATTTACGGCATGGACACCACTCGTCATAAGGAAATAGAGATTGAGGCTCTTAAAGTATTGGACGACTACGAGATTGCCGATCCTGTCGTAAACGTCGCCAAGATTGCCGAAGGACAGAATGTGAAAATAAAGGAAATAGAAATGCCTGAAGGCTATGGCAATGTCGCTGGCTTTTATGACAAGAACACAAAGGCTATTTATGTGGAAAAGAAAGATCCTCCGCAAAGGAAACTCTTCTCTATTGCACATGAGCTTGGGCACCTTATTCTCCAGCACCAGAATGCAACCGTCCTATTTCGCATAACGCGCGAGGATGCGGCTTATCCGCTGCAGGAAAAGGAGGCAAATAGCTTCGCGGCCCATCTGCTCATGCCGGAATTCATGCTGAGGAAATACATGCAGAAATACAATCTAACCAAGGCTGATTACGGCACCATGGCAAAGATATTCGGGGTTCCGGTTTCTTCCATGCTCCACCAACTAGAGCGCCTCAAGTAATTAAATGGAAGATGCAGCGGTAGTCGAGGTAGGATCTGGCGAGATACTCTCCAAACTGCCGTCGGGCTCCGCCACGGCTCCGACAAAGAGCGACGTTGAATGGTTTAAGAAGCTTACTGAAGGCAGTCGCAAGACTCTTAATCTTGAGGATCGCGAAAATGCGTCGATCATCGCAATGCGGGAACGATGGGGGAATTATATCCTCGCGTTTATTGGCTTCATTATTGGTTTCGATGTAGTCCTTGTCTGGATGTATGGGGTGGGTGCCTGGAATTTCACTGATCCGAAAGTAGTCATTGCCGTAATTACTGAAAACTTTCTCAAGATCCTTGGTTTAGGTCTTGTTATCACGACGCAAACGTTCGAGAAAATATTTAAGAGTTCTGCTCGTAAAGAATAGATGTTATACCAGTTCCGCGCTCACGATGAGCCTGTGCGTCGCTTCGCCGTTGCCGAGGTTAATGCCCGCGCAGGTGATGAGGTTGACCTGGCGGGAGTTGGTGGCGGCAAAGAGGGTCGAGGGCTGGAGCGTCTTCATCGAGTAGACCTGGGACTTCGTTACCTTGAAGGCAAGCCAGGCACCCTTCGCATCCTTGATGTAGAACTTCTGTCCGACGGCGAGATCCTTGAGATTCTTGAAGGCGGCGGTGTTGTGCGCGTCGATGACGGCGGTGCCGACGCCACCCGGCACGACGCCGTACTGGTACCAGCCGACGCTGTTGCTCTTTCCGGAGGGGACATCCATGTTGCCCTTTTCATTTACCCCGACGCCCTCGACGTTCGAGAGAAGCTTGATCGAGGGGATATAGAGGTAAAGCGGGGCGGCGGGCTTGGCAGCGAGGGAAAAGAGGGGAGCGGAACTGATCGTGGTCGCGCCGGCAACCTGCGGGGCCATGATTAGGGCAAAACTGGCAATAAAAAAAGCGGCTCCGCGCGATGTGTTCGTTTTCATGCGAGATATTGTACAGGCTTGTAAGGAATCCGTAAGTTGTACGTCATGCGAATCTCTTGTATAAGCTCGACCATTGGCCCGATTGCAACAAATGCCGCTTTGGGATATAGTTTGCCCGTCGCCCGATTGGGCTTTTATTTATCTCATATATGCAACGAGACTATCCGCTGGAACGAGTGAGGAACTTCGGCATCATCGCGCACATCGACGCGGGGAAGACCACTACCTCCGAGCGCGTCCTTTTCTACACTGGTTCCCAGCACAAGATCGGCGAGGTGCACGAGGGCGACACGACCACCGACTGGATGGAGCAGGAGCGCGAGCGCGGCATCACCATTACGGCGGCGGCTATTACCTGCTTCTGGGCCCCGACGTACCTTTCGGACGCGGAGCGTCTGAACAAAGACCAGAAGTATCGCTTCAACGTCATCGACACGCCCGGGCACATCGACTTCACCGTCGAGGTGAAGCGCTCCTTGCGCGTGCTTGACGGTGCGGTCGTCGTCTTCGACGGCGTGGCAGGCGTCGAGCCGCAGTCGGAGACCAACTGGCGCTACGCCGAGGAGGCGCAAGTGCCCCGCATCTGCTTCGTCAATAAGCTGGATCGCACTGGCGCCTCGTTCGAGCGTTCCTACGCCTCTATTTTGAACAGGCTTTCCAAAAAGGCCGTGCGCATGCAGATCCCGATCGGCGAGGAGGACCATCACGAGGGCGTCATCGACCTTTTGAAGATGAAAGCCTACTACTTCGAGGGCGAGATGGGCAACAAGGTCGTCGAAAAGGAGATCCCGGAGAGTTTGAAGGCCGACGCCGCGAAGTATCACGCCGAGCTCGTCGAGCGGATCGTCGAGAACGACGAAGCGATGATGAACGCCTACTTGGAAGGCAAGGTCGCAACGCTTGAGGATTTGAAGCGCGTTTTGAGGAAAGCGGTTATTGAAAATAAGATCTTCCCCGTCCTCACTGGCTCGGCGTTGAAGAACAAGGGCGTCCAGCTCGTCCTCGACGCCGTCGTCGACTACTTGCCCTCCCCGCTCGACATCCCGCCGGTCAAGGGCACGCACCCGGACACGGGCGAGGAGGTCATCTCAAGCTCCAGGCGGACCCCTTCGTCGGCCAGCTGACCTTCTTCCGCGTCTACTCGGGCACGATTGAGTCGGGCACCTACATTTACAACTCAACGACCGGCACCAAGGAGCGCCTCGGCAGGATCGTGCGCCTCCAGGCTGACAAGCGCGAGGAGGTGAAGAAGGTTTTCGCGGGCGAGATCGCCGCCGCCGTGGGCCTCAAGGATGCGAAGACCTCGCACACGTTTTGCGATGAGAACAACCCGATCCTTCTCGACCAGATCAAGTTCCCGGAACCAGTCATCTCCTTGAGGATCGAGCCCAAGACCAAGGCCGACCAGGAAAAGATGGGCATGGCCTTGAAGCGCCTCTCGGACGAGGATCCGACCTTTAAGATCAAGTCGGACCAGGACACCGGCGAGACGGTCATCATGGGCATGGGCGAGCTCCACTTGGAGATCCTCGTCGACCGCATGAAGAGGGAGTTCGGCGTCGAGGCAAATGTCGGCAAGCCGCAAGTATCATACAAGGAGACGATCCAGGGCGAGGCCGAAGTGGAGAACAAATACATCAAGCAGACGGGAGGCAAGGGCCAGTACGGCCACGTCAAGATCAAGATCAAGCCGCTCCCGGCCTACGATCCGGAAGAGAAGGTGCCGAAGAACGCGC
>JAIFWR010000031.1 GCA_019661805.1 Candidatus Parcubacteria bacterium | reverse complement strand
CCCTACACCAGGGACGCGAACCAGAACGGCTGGTGGGACGACGTCGAAGCCTTCTTCAACAAATAATTTAAACCAAGGGCAGGTTTTGCATCAATCGCTTCCGCTTGAAAATCTCCTTCTTGAGGGAAAAGAAAATCGCCCTCTTCTCCTTGGGAGTCAGGCGGATTTCCTTTATCGATTCGCTGCCTTGCGGGCAGTCCCCGGTGGGACAGGTCTTAGATTTTGGCCGTCTTTGTATGTACATCTACGTGGAGTAAGTTTCGCAGCTGCTCAAGCCCCCGGCTGATCCGCACGCTGATCACGTTGGCCGATTCGCCCAGGATCTCGGAAATCTCCCTCGGCTTGAGCTCCTCGACGCAGCGCAGGTATACCGCGTTCGAGTATGGTTCGGGGAGCTCGCGGATCTTCCTCACCAGGTACTCCGCCTCGACGGTGGTCTCGACGTTTTCCTCGGCGACGAGCTGGAGCGAGCCGCCCCTGCCCTCCTCGGAGGCGCTCTCCATCATCTTCTCGAGGGAGAAGGATTTCTTCTTCCTATAGAAGTCGATGACGATGTTCCTCGCGATCGTGAAGAGGAACGTCCGGTAATTCTTGATGTCCTTCTCGAGGACGAGCGAGTTCCAGAACCTCATGAAGGTGTCCTGGGTGAAGTCGAGCGCCGTCTCCCGGTCGGAAGTGCGAAGGAGGCAGAAGCGGAATATCGCGTCCGACTCCCTCGAGTAAATCTCGCCGAACAGCTTCTCTATCGCCCTCAAGTCCCCGCTACCGGGCACAATGTTGTTGGTTTCCATGCTAGAGAGACGTAAAAATACGCCAAATCTTACTGAGTAATAAGGTTCGCACTGGCACCCGTTTCCGTCATTAACCTTGTTTTTCAGAATCAGATCGGGCCTATCCGTGGGCGGTCAATCACGTCATGCAGTCTCTCAGAGGTAGAATACCGTACACTTACCTTCACAATTTTACTCGGAGGCGCTTTTGCGCGTCAACCCCCGAGTTCTCCCCAGTGTCCCCATTTCATCCACACTGTAATCCACACTCCCTCCCGCGCTATGCCTGCGCCGGCAGGAAGTTGTCTTCCATGACGCGCTTCATCGCAGTGGCAGCGGCCCGAGCCTCCTCCGGCGAGAAGGCGGTCCGCTTTGCCTCGCCTCCGGCCTTTACCGAGCCGACCGCAAGCGAGCGCAGGGCGGCATCGACCGCGACCTTGAGCTCGGCCTCGACCTTGTCCCGCTTGTCGACGGTGAGGAAGGAGTACCACGGATACTCGAGCTCCATCGTGCCGTCGGCATGCGCCGTCGCCCGCACGGTAAAGGTCACCGGCACGAGCGCAAGGAGCCTCCCTGTCTCGCGATACGTCACCGCGACCGATTCCGCGCCCGCGTCATCGGCAGCAAGCGCCGGCGTGAGGTCGATCACGGCGTGCGCTGAACCCGCGAGCGGGAGCGCGAGCATGAGCGTAAGCGGCGCTAGAGTGATAAATTTCATGGAAGCGAAAGAAGCGAGGCCTTTGGCCTCGCTTCGAGATGACGGATCGAAAATGATTTCCTTTCAGCTAGTTGGGACACTCGGCGAAGTGGCAATAGGGCGGCACGCGGCCGACACCGGTGCCGTCGGGGCAATCGTAAGTGTCGGCCGTGCAGGACCAACTGCCGTGCCACTCCTCCGTGAGCGCGACGGGGCGATTCTTCAAAAGGAGGCTTGAGACGAGCCCGAACATGAGGACGAAGAGCGTGCTTATGATGATGATTTCGGTTTCCCTTTTCATAGCAATTACTCGAAGCGCACCGGCATCCTCAGCTCTGCGGCATTTTGCGGCAGGCCGGAGGGGTTATCCTTCTCGAGCACGATGAATCCGGTTGCCGTCGAGGTGGAGAAGGAGACAGTTGCTTTGAAGGGCACGAAGCCGGCCGTCATCCAGTCGCCCTGTGCCTGGGCCGGCGCCTGGCCAATCACCTTGCCTGCGGCATCGAGAACCTTCACCGGGAAGCTCGCCTCGAAGTACCATGTGCCTTTGGCCTTGCCGGTGACAGTGAGGGGACTCTTCACTATGCTTCCTGCCGCAGGGCTCGCGACCTGCACGTCGGAAGCGGTCGGGGCAGGAGTAGTGGTTTCCGCAGGTATCTCATAAGAAGAGGGCGGGGCGGGGCGAGTCGCAAGATAAGTGCCGCCGCCGATGGCGACGAGTACGAGTATGATGATCGCGATTGCCCAGCCTTTCATGATGGTGAATATAACGTAGATTACTCAAAAAACTTTCTCGCGCAACAGGCGCAAAACAGGGCGGAGGACAGTAGTCCCCCGCCCCGTATAACTAGCGCGATAGTCCGCGCTGCGATTTCACGTCTCTCTCTCCCACATTGGCCCGAGAGATGAGGTCGTCGAGCGCCCATTCGACGTCTTCGCCGATGTTTTCCCGTTTGATTTCGCTCGCGCCCACGGAGATATCGAGAAGGACGGGTTCGCCCGTGCTTAGCTGGAACGGCTCGGCCATTACGGCTTCGCGCAGTGCTTCCCCGCGCTTTACCGCTCCTTCGAGTTTTGTGTCGGGAAGCAGGATCAAGAATTCGTCTCCGCCCCACCGGCACAGTCTGTCCGTAGGACGGACATGACGCGACAGGTTCTTCCCCACGGCGGCGATCACCTTGCTCCCGACCGCGTAGCCGTACGTGTCGTTCACGGACTTGAACTTGTCGATATCCACGAAGAGGAGCGAGAAGGCACTCGGGTGCTTGTCGTCAGGATGATCCCGCGCCGTCTTCATTTCCGCGACGACGGCATGGAAGAATCCCGCGTAATTCAGGAGTCCCGTCAGGCCATCGACGATCTTCCCTTCCATCATTTCGTAGTCCATTTGCATGAACCGTTCGATGATGTCGAGGCTATCGACACTCTTGATCAGGTACCTGTGCGCTCCGGCGAAGACCGCGGCATGCTTCAACCCGGGCTTGTCGGATCCAGTCAAAATGTATGCTTTGATCCGGTCAGAAGCCCGCTCAACGATGAGGTTGAGGAGTGGCGCGGCGATTGCGCCCCCTTGCATATGCCAGTCAACGAGAGCGATGCCGATGTCGTGGCTGCGACGAACCATTTCCATCGCGCCCTTGATCGTCGGGGCTATCGAGGCTCGATAGCCCATGAGCGAGAAATGGTTCTTAACCATCTCGCGGAAGCTTTTGTCGTCGTCCACAATGAGGACGAACGGCTTGCCTGTCGTCGTCATGGCAGACCTCTTTCCAGTACAATTTCTGCCCCAACTATACCTTAGATTATCCTATGCGCAAGGCCGAGGTTGACGGCCTCTTCGGCGGTCAAGACCGTGTTCTTCTTCATCATGATGAGCACCTTTTCGGGAGTGAGGCGGCCCTCCGTCGCATCCGAGACGGCGCAGGCGTACTGGTAGTCCTTGAGCTTGTCCTCCTTCAAAATATCCTCGAGGTCGGCGGTCGAAAAGCGCTTCTCGGTGCCGAAGGTCCGGCCCGCAAGGTGGAAGAGGAGCGTCGTGTTCCTGGTAAGGAGGCGCTTCTCGCCAGCGAGGAAGAGGATCACGCCCGAGGAGTCCACGTCACCAGTACCGATCGTGGTCAAGGCGGGCTTCAATACCGAGCGCATCGTATCGTAGAAGCTCATCGCGATGCCGGTCGCGCCGCCGGGAGAGTTGACGAGGAGCGTGATCCCCTGCTCGCGGTCCTCGGAGAGGAGGGTCTTGACCTTGCCCAGGACTCCCTTGAGGTTCTCATGGTTGACGCTGCCGAACCATTCGACGGTGCGAACGAGGTTTGAGACAAATACGGCATCCCAGAGGGAAGCCTGATGCTCGTCCTTTATTTTTGCCTTTATTTTCGTTTTCACTGAAGTTTTCACAAAAAAATTAAATTACCCGTAAATTATAGGGATCGCGTTCCACAATGCAAGCGCAACAGTGTCAAAATGGGCATAAGAAAACCGCCCGCGCGAAGCGGGGCGGTTTTCCGGAAGAAGAGGAGTTCCCTTACTCGTTCCTGCTGCCGCCGGAGGCCTTGCCGCCCTTGGAAGCGATCTCCCTCTGCTTGTCGCGATCCATGCCGGCGAAGCCGCGCCCGCCGCCCTGGTTGTTGTCGTCTGCCATAAGTGTGTTTCTTATTAGCTTATAACTCCCGGGTAGACGGCCGCGTTCCTGCCGCTCTTACGCTCGCGTTATGGTGTAATAGTGGCGCTCGAAACGTCTATAAGTACATATGGCAACGAAACGGAAATATGGCCCCAAGGCCCAAAAGAAGGTCGAGAAGGTGATGCACGAGTGGAAGGTTGGCAAGCTCAAGAGCGGCCGGAGCGGCGCAAAGGTGAAAAGCCGGAAGCAGGCCATCGCCATCGGACTATCGGAGGCGCGGAAGGAAGGAGACAAGGTGCCTCCTTCACCCAAGAAGAAATAAGAAACTAGAGCTCTTAGCCCTTGCTGTCGTAGGCGCCGGAGCCGTTGTCCGTGCTCGAGGCGGTGTAGGAGTCGGACGAGCCCTCTACTTGACCGGTGCTGGTATCGGTAGCGGTATTGGGAATGCCTGCCGTATTGTTGCCGCGCGCGAACCACCAGATAGCCCAGACGACGAGCGCGAGTATGATGATCCAGATTATTGCTTTCATATGGTAGGTAGACGTGGCAGGGGGCCTGTTCTGACAACCCTAGTTCTCCC
>JAIFWR010000030.1 GCA_019661805.1 Candidatus Parcubacteria bacterium | reverse complement strand
GCCGTCGCGATCGGGAAAGAAGCTGAGGCAATCATCGAGGAAGCTGACGAGCTTCGAAAACTCGTCAGAAGGAAAGGGGAAGCGTAGCGCCTTGCGCCGAGCCGGACGGCCCACATGTGGGCCGTCCGGCGATTCGTTTGTAAATTTCTGAAAATTATTGCATAGTAAAGACCGGTCCATTCGAGGGCATCCCGCCCCGAAGTATCCAGGCAGGATCTTCCTGCAGGAGGACAGTATGGCCACGTTCAAAGTGAAGGTTCCGGTCGAGAAGTTGTCCAATCTGATGAAGGTGTTGGCGGGAAGTGAAAACCCCTTCAAAATCACCCGAAGGTGGACAACTACCGTGGATGAAATCCCCGGGTACATCGAGAAGAGAGAGGAAAGCTTTGTCACTCTCTTGCCCGGCGATCGCAAGTTCGACGGGCAGTACATCGAAATCGTGATGGAGCTCCTCGTGCAGTACAGCGACATCGAAAACGGTGCCGATCTTACCCGAAAGGTCGGGCGCGACATGCTTGGCAAGCTCTGTGACGTTCTCGACATTTTCCCGCGGTACTTGGTTCCTCTCAATCTCGCGGAAATCAAAGAAAGGGTGGATGAAATCCGGAATATAGCCTCTGCTTATCGGGTCAAGAAAGACAGCAGAGGTCAGACATCCGATGATCTCTTAGATGCAGTGGGAGTTATCGCTATTCGTTTTAGAGGCCCAAGCCGAGCACCTTGTCGAAATCCTTGAGAGTCGCGAGACGCACGCTCGGGGGAAGCGCCTTATCCTTGAGCATCGTCCACGCGACGGCAAGCGCCTGGGGAGTATTGAGGTCGTTCTCGATCTTCTCCGTAAACTTCGCTTTGTAGTCCGCATCAACTATGCCTCCCTCTTCAAGACTCTCTACAGTCTTTTTCAGCTTCTCATACGCATTCTCTGCCGCGGTGAGCGCCTCCCAGGAGAAGGTGACGGGCGAGCGGTAGTGGGCCAAGAGGAGGAAGTAGCGGTACGCGAGCGGGGAGAAGCCGGCCTTCGTCACGTCCGAGAGCGTAAGCCCCGTACCCTCGCTTTTCGCCATCTTGCCTTGAGCGACGTTCACGAACTCGTTGTGGAGCCAGTAGCGGACGAACTCGCACCCGCAGGCATTCTCCGACTGCGCGATCTCGTTGTTGTGGTGCACCGGCGCCAAGTCGAGCCCGCCCGTGTGGATATCGAAGCTTTTCCCCAGATACGTGGTAGACATTGCGGAGCATTCGATATGCCATCCGGGGAAACCCTGGCCCCAGGGGGAGGGGAAGCCGAGGTTTGAGTTAAATTTCCACAGCGCGAAGTCGCGGGCATTCTTCTTTTGGGAATTCTCGATCCGCGACTCCAATCCCTTCCCCAACTTGCCCAGCTTGCCGTAATGCGGATCCTTAGAAGTATCGAAGTACACGCCATCGTCAATCTTATACGTAAACCCCTTCGAATCGAGCGCCTGAATGATCCCGATCATCTCGGCAATGTGCTCGGAGGCCTTGGGTAATACGTGCGGCGGTAGGATATTGAGAGCGGCAGTATCTTCCTTGAAGCGTTCGGTATAGAAGTCGCCCAAGGTCTTCATGTTCTCCATCGTGACCTCCTTGCCCTCGCGCTTGAGGCCGGAGAGGATTTTGTCCTCACCCTCGTCATTATTACCGCCAATGCCGACATCGGTGATGTTCATGACCTGCCGTACCTTTAACCCCAGGTATTCGCACGTGCGGCGCACAATATCACCGAGGAGGAAGGCTCGGAGATTGCCCACGTGAACATAGTCGTAGACCGTCGGGCCACAATGGTACATGGAGACCTGGCCGGGCGTAATGGGCACGAACTCCTCGACAGAGTTCGTGAGGGTGTTATGGAGTTTGAGCGCCATTGGCCTATTATATGGTAAAATACTCGAAATGGAATTTCTGAAGAAGCACTCCGCCCTTGTCGCGCTTGGCCTCGTCATTGCCTTCGGCTCCTATGCCGTAGGTCTCCACCACGGCAAGGGCGCCCTCTCGGCTGCGGCCGGGGTGATGAACCCGACCGAAGGGGAGCCCTCGGGTATCGACTTCGCCCCCTTCTGGAAGGCGTGGAACCTCATCAATGAGAAGTACATCCCCGCCTCGACCACGGCGCCCAAGGCGACCGATCAGGACAAGGTCTACGGCGCGATCGGCGGCCTGGCCTCCTCGCTCGGGGACCCGTATACCGTCTTCTTCCCCCCGGTCCAGAGCGAGATATTCGCTTCCGACATCCGGGGCAACTTCGAGGGCGTCGGCATGGAGGTATTGGCCCAGAACGGCGCCGTCACCGTCATCGCGCCCCTCAAGGGCTCTCCCGCCGAGGCGGCCGGGATCAAGGCGGGCGACAAGATCATTAGGATCGACGGCGACTCCGCCGCGAGCATCTCGACGGAAGATGCAGTAAAGAAGATCCGCGGCAAGGAGGGCACGAGCGTCGGTCTCACTATCATCCGGAACGGGGTCAAGGATCCGATCGAGGTCTCGGTCAGGCGCGCCGTCATCGACCTGCCCGTGATCAAGACGGAGAAGCTCGCCGGAGGCGTCTTCAAGATCGACCTATATAGCTTCTCGGAGAACTCGCCGAACCTCTTCCGCGGCGCGCTCCGCGAGTTCGTAGAGTCGGGCGACGACAAGCTCATCCTCGACCTGCGCGGGAACCCGGGCGGCTACCTCGAGGCGGCTATAGACATGGCGAGCTGGTTTCTCCCATCGAGCAAGGTCGTGGTGAGGGAGGACTTCGCCGGCGGCATGCCCCAGACGGTCTACCGGAGCCGGGGCTATGACATATTCAACGACAACCTCAAGCTCGTCATCCTCATCGACAAGGGCTCGGCCTCGGCCTCCGAGATCCTCGCCGGGGCGTTGAAGGAGCAGGGCAAGGCGACGCTTGTCGGCGAGACGACCTTCGGCAAGGGCTCCGTCCAGGAGCTCGTCGATCTTACCTCGGACACCTCGCTCAAGATCACGGTCGCGAGGTGGCTGACCCCGAACGGGCTCTCCATTTCCGAAAAGGGCATTGCCCCCGACTTCAAGGTCGAGTACACCGCGGCTACCAAAGCGGCCGGCAAGGATCCCGCTCTCGACAAGGCGGTTGAGATATTGACGAAGGGGTAATCTGAAAAGCCAACCATGAAGGTCATTTTACTCAAGGACGTGAAGGGGGTCGGGAGGAAGTTCGAGGAGAAGCAGGTTGCCGACGGCTACGCCTTGAACATGCTCATTCCGAAGAAGCTCGCCGTCTCCGCTGGCAGTGCCGGCGCCGCCCAGGTCGCCGAGCTCAAGCGCCAGGCCGAGTCGCACAAGGCGATAGACGAGGCCAAACTCAAGGCAAGCCTCGAGAAGGTGAGCGGGCAAAACCTCGTCATCAAAATTGCGGCCAACGACCAAGGATACCTTTTTCAGAAAATTACCCGCGAGAAAATAGCCGAGCTCGCCGGACTTGAACCCGAGGCAATCGAGCTTCATCACCCGATCAAAGAAACCGGGGCTTACGAGATAGCAGTCGAGGTAGGGGAGGGGAAGCGAACTTCCTTTACTCTCATAGTGGAGAAGGCTTAGGCCTTGAGAACGCTCATGACCTTCTTCTTCGAAGTCGTGTTGTCGAAATTGGCCTTCCTCTTGTAGGAGATGGCGACGATGCCGTCAACGATGGCGAAGAGGGTGTGGTCCTTGCCCATCGAGACGCCTCGGCCGGCCATGACATCCGAACCCCTCTGGCGCACGAGGATGGAGCCCTTCTTCGCGGCGGAGCCGGGGGTGAGCTTCACGCCCAAATACTTCGGGTTGGAGTCCCTGCCGTTCTTCGATACGCCTGCAGACTTTTTATGTGCCATGGCTTGGTATAATTAAAGCCACATGAGTATACCCGAGACAATCAGCTTTGACAAGGACGGCGCGGTAGAGCCACGGGGCTGGCTCTACCGCGCCCGACACCACGTTCACCGGCTCTTCCTCACCTTAGTCATCCTCCTCGTAGCCGTTCTCTCCTTCGGCATAGGAAGGCTAACTTCAGGAGGGAAGAGTGAACCAATCAAGATTGAGTATGATGCTTCCCTCGCTACTCCCGTCGCATCCCTACCTGTTGCCTTGCCTCAAAATGGGGGAGTGGTAGCCTCCAAATCGGGCTCCAAATACCACTATCCCTCCTGTCCGGGAGCGAAGCAGATCAAGGAGGCCAATAAGATCACCTTCCCAAGCCCCCAGGCGGCCGAGGCGGCCGGATACACCCTCGCCGCCAACTGTCAGTCGCGTTAATATATGGCTCTATAGGGCCATTATATTAAACTGGACCATAAAAAGTCCTTGACATCAAGGCTTGAGTGTGATAAGCTATATACAAGTCAGCAAGAGCTGGCTTTTCATTTGGGAGTGAGACATTCGGACACTGCCACCCAAGATTAGTAGTTTATCCCACCGTTATTCTTCAGCTTACGACTATGAGCCTTCTGATGAGTCTCTCGTCCGGTGCGATGGCGGTTATGCCGGCATTGAGCGGCCCGACCGTTTCCGCCCCCGTCGTTGAGACCAAGCCCCTCATCCATGAGGTGCGCTCGGAAGACTACGAGCCGATCACCGACCCGAAGAACGTCGAGAAGTTCCTCAAGGACTACTTCTCCGACATCCCCCTTCTCGCGAGGATCGGCGCCTGTGAGTCGCACAACCGCCAGTACAACTCCAAGGGAGGCGTGCTCCGCGGGGAGAAGAACTCCTACGACCGCGGCGTGATGCAGATCAACCTCTTGTATCACGAGGAGACCGCTGACAAGATGGGACTTGACCTCACTAAGATTGACGACAACGTGGCTTTCGCCCGATACCTTTATGAGAAGTATGGCGCCAAGCCGTGGATGTCCTCGTCCCCGTGCTGGTCCAAGTTCGCTTCTCCGGATCTCGCGAAGAAGTAATTCTTCCAACAAAACCCCCGCCCTCACCGGCGGGGGTTTTGTTTTGG
>JAIFWR010000029.1 GCA_019661805.1 Candidatus Parcubacteria bacterium | reverse complement strand
GGATGCCGTTCGGGAAGAGGTCTTTGTTGTAAGCCACCTCGAGGTCCACGCCCTCGATGATGAGGCCGCGGATCTCGTTCGCGAACTCCTCCGTGAGGAGTTCGCTATTCTCCTCGAGCACATTGTGGACGAGGTTGATGCCGAACTTGAGGTGGAGGGACTCGTCCCTGATAACCCAGTTGATCATGGAGCCGAAGTTCCGGAGAACGTTCCTCTGGCGGAAGGAAAGAGCGACCATGAACCCGGAGTAGAACCAGGTTCCCTCCATGACGATATTGGTCGCGACGAGGTTCCTGATGAAGTCCTTCTTGCCCTCCGGGCTCGTGATATCGAGGGAACCCTCGGTCATCCGCTTCATGTACCTATTGATGTAGGCCTCCTTCGCCTGCATTGAGGGCACCTCGAGGTGGATGTTGAAGATCTTGTCCCGGTCGAAGAAGGGAAAGGTCTCGAGCACATATTCGAAAGCCACGCAGTGGTTTGCCTCCTCCCACATTTGCTTGGCGAGGTAGAGGTGGCACTCCGGACTCTTGAGGTACGGGTAGATGCCGAGCGCGATCGAGCGGTTGACGATGAGCTCCGCGGGGTTGAAGAAGGCCATGAGGAACTTCACCGCATGCTGTTCGTCCTCGGTCATGTTCTCCCAGTCATGGACGTCCTCCTTGAGCGCGATCTCGTGCGGAAACCAGGTGTTCCTAACCGCCTGGTTGTAGAGGTCGTAGGCCCACTGGTAGCGGATGGGGTGGAGATTCGTGTCGTCCGGGGAAGCTTTGCCGATGAGCATGAAGTTCTGTGTCTAAAAATTAAGTAGGTTCATTATAGATTAAATATGTATAAAATTGGAACATTGACACAAATCAAATCCACCGAGCTTATATTGGCTAACACTCGGTGTTGACCATATAATAAAGTCATGAGAAATATCAAGATTTCACCAGGCGAGTATTACCATATTTGCAATAGAGGAATAAACAAACAGATTATTTTCCATGACCATCATGATTACTTAAGATTTTTATTCTTGATTTTGTATTTCCAATCCCCCATCAAATTCGATCATTTAAACCGGATAATTAAAACTTTCTCCGAAATAGTTGGTCAACACCGAGTGTTAGCCACCGGGTACGAAGAAGATATGGTGAGGAAAAGATCTGTCGAATTAACAGCCTTTTGTATCATGCCGAACCATTTCCACTTATTGGTAAAGGAAATTGATGAGGGAGGAATTGCGGCTTATATGCAAAGAGTCCTCAATGCCTATGGAAAGTATTACAACACCAAGTATGGAAAGTCCGGACATGTTTTCCAAGGCCCATATCGAGCTGTGCATATGGACGATGATACTCAGCTTCTCCATGTCTCTGCTTATATCCACCGTAATGCCAGAGAGATCGGAAAATGGCAGAATATATACAACGAATATCCTTGGTCAAGCTGCCAGGATTTTACGGAAAGAAATCGATGGGGAAAGCTGGTCATGCCAGGAATCATTCTTGACCAGTTTAAAGGGAAAACCGATTATAAAAAATTTTTAGACACCAGTCTGGCAAAGGTAACGGAAGAGGAATTAGCTTATCTTGCAGTGTTTTAAAGTGGTCAACACTCGGTGTTGGCCATATAAGCAAAACAAAAGGCGCTTCGGTGGATTTCTCCTCCGAAGCGCCGATTTCCGGCGAGCTGATCCTCAACGGATCAGCTTGTTGTGTACGTCTACCCAGATGGAGCTGGTTGAGAAGAGGGTGCGGGTAAGGTTACCCTCTTTCTTTGCGAGAACGTACGTTTCGCGGCCCAGGCTGAAGTCGGGAGAGACAGCACACAACACCTCTACCTCGTCCCCCTCGCTCAATTGAGCTGCCCACTTCTTCGGAACCCATGTCGAGAAGCGCTTCCCTCCCGGAAGATTTTCACGCAACTCGACTGGCCCCGATCCTGGGCTCATCCAGTCAATCCGGAAGCGAATCCGCGCGACGACGACTGCGTCGCACCCTAGGATATCCATAGGCTTTTAGCCTCCTTTTTACATAATACACCTAAATATATATTTTGTCAAGTACTTTCTGAAGGTAAAATAAAAGCCTTATTTCTAGGCCTTTATTTGATTTGCAACTTACCTACTGGCAGCTGTCGCAGACCATGGCGTCGCCGGGGTCGGAGATGACGATGTTCATCTTCGGCTTCTCTTCCGCCTTCTTGACTGCGGCGAAACCCACATGGACTGGCGCGGGTGCAGGTGCAGGGGGAGGGACAGCAGGAACTTCGGCTACGGGCGCCGGCACGACGATCGGCGAGACTTCCCCGCTCTTGACCGGCTCGGTGTAGGCCTTCTGGAACCCGGGATTTTCCTTTATGCCGGAAAGGACGCCGAAGCCCTTCTTGCCGATGATCTGGGCCTTGTTGACGGTCGTCGTCGACTGCTCGGCGTTGTGGCGCGGCTTCATGTGGAGGTAGTAGGTACTCTTCAAGCCCTTCTCCCACGCGGCGGTGTAGATCTTCATCGTCTCGTCGATGTCTCTCGTCTCGAGATAGATGTTTCTGGAAATAGCCTGGTCGAACCACTTCTGCGCCCGGGCGGCCACCTCGACGTAGGCGTACGGCGAGTTGGTAAAGGAGGTCTTGTACACCTCGCGGATGTGCCTGGGGATGACCTCGATCTCGGCGATGTCGCCGCGGCTCTCGATAATCTGGCCCTTCACCTCCTCCCAGAGGTCGAGGTTCTTCAAATCGCGGACGAGATTGTGATTGATGTCGAGGTACTTGCCGGAAATCTTGTTCCGCGAGAAGACTTGTGAGAAGCGCGCGTCCATGCCCGGCACGGTGCCCGCCACGAGCCCGATGTTGGCGTTCGGCGCAACTGCCATCAAGGTCGCGTTCCTCACCCCCTGCCGCACCTTGGCGCGGAGCACATCCCAGTCGAGGCCGCGATGGTGGCTCGTCTTGTCGAGCTTGAGCGCCATGCCGCGGTCCTGCTCGAGCGTCTCGATGGAGTCGATCGGCACGTCGCCCTTGCTCCAGCGCGAGCCGTGGAAGTTGGGGTAGTTGCCGCGCGCCTTGGCGAGCTCGGCGCTCTCGTCTATCGCCATGTAGGAGATGAACTCGAAGACCCGGTCGGCGAAGTTGTATGCGGCCTCCGAGTCGTACGGCAGGCCGAGCTTCTCGAAGACGTCTGCGACGCCCATGACGCCCAGGCCCACGGCGCGGTTCTCTTTGTCGGATTTCCGCGCCTCGGGCAGGAGGAGCGTGTTGATGTCGACGAGGTTGTCGAGGAAGCGCACAGAGATGCGAACTGTCTCCTCGAGCTTCTGCCAGTTGACCTCCTTGTTCGAGACGTGGCTGGCGAGGTTGACCGAGGCCAAGTTACAGACGGCGATGTTCTCCCGGTCCTGCGGGAGGCAGATCTCCGTGCAGAGGTTCGACATGTGAATGGTGCCCGTGTTGTTGTTCAAGGCGCGGAGGTTGATCGAGTCCTTGAAGACGAGCCAGGGGTGCGAGGTCGTCTGGAGCGAGACGAGCAACTTCCGATAGAGCTCTTGGGCGCCGACCTTCTTCCACGTGCGGAGCTTGCCCTCCTGTGCCATGACGACGTACTCGGCGTAGCGCTTGGAGAAGGCTTGGCCGTAGAGCTCGACCAAGTCCGGGCACTCCTTGGGGTCGAAGAAGTACCAGTCCGCGTCCGAATTGGCCCGCTTCATGAACTCGTCCGAGAGGTAGGCGGCGGTATTGGCCGTCCTCATCCGGGCGTAGTCGTCGCCGGCATTGTTCTTCCAGTCGATGAACTCGGCAAAGTCGAGGTGCCATGGCTCCATGTAGAAGCAGAGGGCGCCCTTCTTCTTCCCTCCCCTTTGGATGGCGCGGATCGCCGTGTCCATGATCTTCGCGAAGGGGGTGGGGCCGGTCGAGGCGCCGCCGGAGGCCGACATGAGGGGCGAGCCAGAGGCGCGGAGTTTGGTCATGGAGACGCCGAGGCCGCCCGACATTTTGGAGAGGATCATGACGTCCGAGACCGACTTCGCGATGTGCTGCATGTCGTCCTCGACCTGCATGAGGAAGCAGTTTGAGAGCGCGGGCCTCGTCGTGCCGGCGCCAAGGTTGCAGGAGCCGCCCGCGATGAAGTCGAGCTTCGACATTTTGTGGTAGAAGAGCTTCGCCCACTTGGTCGGGTCCTCTTCGTTGTATGAAAGCCCCATGGCGACCCGCATGAAGAAGTATTGCGGCGTCTCGGCGGGGTGCTGGGCCTCGTTCTTGATCGAATAGCGGTCAAGGAGGCCCGAGAGGCCGGCGTATTGGAAGAG
>JAIFWR010000028.1 GCA_019661805.1 Candidatus Parcubacteria bacterium | reverse complement strand
TGGGGACGAGGATCGAGCGCGTGGGGTCGTAGACTTTTGCCCATGGATTTTTCTTGCCTTTAATTAAATCTGCGATAAGCATGGAGGAGATCATCGAGTACGTCATGCCGTTTCCCGAAAAGCCGGTCGCGACATAACAGTGGGGGGCGATCTTGCCGATGAGCGCCAGGCCGTCCGTCGGCTCGAGGATGGGGCCAGCCCACTTCTTCACAATCCAGTAGCGATGGCCTCCCATGATCCGCGCGAGGAAGGCACCGAGGGCCTTGAAGCTTTCCTTGCCGAGTCCTGCCGCCGGCGGGTTGCCGAAGATGTCCTTGTGATCCTCGCCGCCCACGATCATCCGGTCGTAGTCGCCGCGCGCCGCCGCCGGGTCGATGCGGAAGTAGTGGTACGGATTTTCCATATCCTCG
Source organism: Candidatus Parcubacteria bacterium (assembly GCA_019661805.1). GTDB lineage: Bacteria > Patescibacteriota > Minisyncoccia > Phycocordibacterales > Zambryskibacteraceae > UBA5004. The sequence continues at coordinate 3,886 of JAIFWR010000028.1, read as the reverse complement.
TAAATGCCTTCAGGAAAGAGGCCTTGCGGCACCTCGACCTCGAGGACGTAGCTCCGGTACATGGCCTTCTTCAGATGCGTCTTCGCGCCCGTGAGCGGCTTGTAGGTGGCGAAGACCGCGTCCTTCGCAACTACGCTGCCGCCCTTCGTCCGTACCGTGACGGGACCCTCGCTCTCGACCGCAATGACTTCAGTATGCTCGAAGATGAGAGCACCTCGGGCGGCTGCCTTCTCGGCCAGGGCGTAGAGGAACTTCGTCGGGTGGAACTTGGCCTGGCCGGGAACTTCCAAATAGCCCGCATTGGGGAAATTGAGCGCCGCACCGTCCTCGCGGAGCATGACGCCTGCCTTGAGGCGCCGGCACGTGGCATATTCCTCCCTAAGCTGTTTGAATTCCTTCGCGCCGGCGGCGAAAATGAAGTCGGAACAGCGCGCGAATTCGCACTCGATTCCTTCCGCGCGGACAATCCGCTCGAATTCCCCGACCGCCTCCTGCCCGGACTCCCACACCGCCTTGGCCGTCCGGGGGTCGAAGATCTCGGCGAGTTCTGAGAGCTCCGTGTCCACCACCTTGGTGATAAACGCGGTCGTCGCGGAGGTGGCGCCGTCTGCCAGGCCGCCCTTCTCGAGGAGGGCGACCTTGAGGCCCTGGTGCGCGAGCCGATAGGCGGTGAGAACGCCGGCCATGCCGCCGCCGACGACGGCGACGTCGGCGGCGATCTCTTCCTCGAGCGCTGGGTAGCTCCGCTTCTTCCGGTGTTCCTGCCAGGTGGTAGTCATGGAAAGTATGACGAAAAGAGAGGGTAATTACGTCTGATATACTACTCTTATGCAGAGCAAATCACTGGCAATCATCGTAGCCTTGGTACTCTTCCTCGGCGTGGGCGGCCTGGTCTATTATAAGAAAAATTCAAGCTCGGTCGGCCCGGGCCCGACCTCCGCTCCCGCTTCTGCCAGCATTACGCTCGCCCAGGTCGCGGCTCACAACTCGCGCACGAGCTGCTGGGCGGTGATCGGAGGCTTTGTCTACGACCTCACGAGCTGGATCCCGCACCACCCCGGGGGCGAGCAGGCCATCCTCCAGCTCTGCGGCACGGACGGCACGGCCAAGTTCAATGGCCAGCACGGCTCTGACGCCACTGCCAAGGCGACCTTGAGCGGCTTTAAGATCGGCACTCTCACGCAATAAATAATATGAGCAATAGCAGCATCGGCCGCCTCATTCTTCGCCTCGGCATGGCGGCGGTATACCTCTTTTTCGGCTTCTCCCAGCTCTTCGACGGTCTCAACTGGGTCGGCATGGTGCCGGCATGGGCCGTAAACCTCGTCCATCTGCCGCCAGCGATGATCGTTCTCGGCAATGGCGCCTTCGAGGTCGTCTTTGGCGCGCTCTTAGCCGCCGGGCTCCTCGTCCGCCCGGTGGCGGTCATCCTCGCGATCCACCTCCTCGTGATCGCCTCAAGCTTCGGCTTTACGCCCCTGGGCGTGCGCGACTTCGGCCTGTCGCTCGCGACCCTTTCGCTCGCCTTTTTCCCTTCTACATCTGCCCCGAAGGTTCGAGAATACTGATCCTGTTGCCCTCGCTGTCCTTGGCCGAGATCCAAAGCCCGATACCCGGGATCATGTCCGGTTCGCCGGGCTTGTCCTTGCTCCCCACGACCGTGCCTCCGGCTGCCTCGACCTTCTTCATCGCTTCGCGGATGTCCTTAACCGCAATGACGAAGGACGGGCAGTGGCTCGAGGGATCCGCGCTCTTTTTATAAAAGCCGCCGTTAATAGAGCCCGGCGTGTCGGGCTTGCCCGACGGGTCAGCGGTCTCGCTCGTGATCGCGACCGCGTAATTGCCCATCTCCGGACCCATCATCTGGAACTTCCATCCGAACGCGCTCTCGTAGAACTTGGCCGCCCGGTCGCGATCCTCGTACGGCATCTCGAAGTGGACTACTGGGTTCATACTGTTTGATTTAATTGATAATGACTGCGCTTAGTATAGACGGATGAGTAAGTAAAGTCCCTGTTGATTAAAGGGCCTATTTTGCTATTATTTCCCAGTATTCCGCGATAGCTCAGCTGGTAGAGCGCCTCGCTGTTAACGAGGATGTCCCAGGTTCGATCCCTGGTCGCGGAGCCTCTGGTGCCGGTAGCAATAGTTCCGCCAACACGTCTGTTTCTCATATGATGCACGAATTCAAGCAATTTCTCCTGCGCGGGAACGTGGTCGACCTGGCGGTGGGCGTCGTCGTTGGCGCGGCTTTCGGCGCGGTCGTGACGGCCCTCGTCGCGGATTTCCTCACCCCGCTCATTGCGGCCGTGGCGCGCGTGCCGGACTTCTCGAGCCTCGCCTTTGAGGTAAATGGGAGCAAATTTATGTACGGACACTTCATTAACGCCCTAATCTCATTCGTCCTGGTCGCGCTCGCGGTCTTCCTCTTCGTGGTCAAGCCGATGAACGCGCTCGCACGGAAGCGCGAGGCTCTTCCTGACACCAGGAAATGCCCCGAGTGTCTGAGCGAGATCCCCGCCGGCGCCAAGCGCTGTGCCTTCTGCGGACAGAGTATCAGTTAATATAGAGCCATGGAAAAACTAAACATCCTGAGCGAAGAGCAGATTAAGGAAGGGCTGAAGAGCCTGCCCGGCTGGAGCTACGCAGACGACAAGATCTCAAAGCAATTTGAGTTCAAGGACTTCATGGATTCCCTCGGTTTCGTCACCAAGATGGCGCCCGTGTTCGAGGCGAACGACCATCACCCGGATACCTGCATCATGTATTCGAAGATCCGCTTCGACCTCCACCGTTTCGACGTCGGCGACAAGGTGACGGACCGAGACCTCCTTATCGCCGGGGAGATAGAGAAAGCCTACGAGGAAAGGGTATAATGCGGGGGTGAAGAACTTTCTTCCCGCCGCGATTGGCATCGTTGCCCTTTCCATCCTCGCCTTTTTCGCATTTGCGCACATCCGCGCGCTTGAGGCGGGCCGCACGGCTGCGCTCTCGGAGCTCACCGCCGCCGAGGAGGATAAGTACGCCCTCATCAAGTCCCTCCGCGGCACCAACGAGACCCTCCGCTCCTTCCAGGGCGAGATCTCGGGGCTCTCGAGTACTCTCGGCGTCCTTCAGAAGCTCTCCCAGACCGACCCCGAGCTCTTGAAGAAGTATTCGAAGGTCTATTTCCTAAACGAGAACTACGTTCCCGTCCACCTGGCCGAGGTAGAGCCGCAATTCGTCTCCAAGGGTGCGACCAACTTCCAGATCCTCGCCCAAGTCTGGCCGCATCTCCAAGCGCTCCTCATCGCGGCGCATGACGACGGCACGAGCATCCTTGTCGCTTCCGGGTACCGCTCCTTTACCACGCAGCTCTCGCTCAAGAGCGCGTACAAGGTGACCTACGGCTCGGGGGCGAACGCCTTTTCCGCCGACCAGGGCTACTCGGAGCACCAGCTCGGGACGGCGGTCGACTTTACCGACACGAAGCTCGGGGCAAACTTCGACGCCTTCGCCAAGGAAGCGGCCTATACCTGGCTCGCAAACCACGCGCATCTCTACGGTTTCGTCCTCTCATATCCGGAGGGGAATGCGTACTACAAATTCGAGCCCTGGCACTGGCGCTATGTGGGAGTGGCCCTCGCGACGAAGCTTCACGATGAAGGCAAGCGCTTCTACGACCTCGACCAGCGGGAGATAGACAAGTACCTGGTCAACCTTTTCGAATGATATAATCGAACCATGAGGATCAATATCAAAGCGACCGGGATCGAGCTGACGCCGGCGATTACGGACTATGCGGAGAGGAAGGTCGCGATGCTTGATAAGTACATCGCTCGCGGCACCGACGCAGTGGCGCAGATCGAGGTTGGGAAGAGCACGAGGCACCACAAGTCGGGTGACA
>JAIFWR010000027.1 GCA_019661805.1 Candidatus Parcubacteria bacterium | reverse complement strand
GAGACGATCCAGGGCGAGGCCGAAGTGGAGAACAAATACATCAAGCAGACGGGAGGCAAGGGCCAGTACGGCCACGTCAAGATCAAGATCAAGCCGCTCCCGGCCTACGATCCGGAAGAGAAGGTGCCGAAGAACGCGCACCGCGAGCCCGGATTCGAGTTCATCGACTCCATCAAGGGAGGCGTCATCCCGGGCGAATTCATCCCGGCCGTCGAGAAGGGCATCAAGGAGGCCATGGACCGCGGCATCCTCGCGGGCTACAAGATGGTCGACATCTCGGCCGAGCTCACCTACGGCTCCTACCACGATGTCGACTCCTCGGAGATTGCTTATAAGATCGCGGCCTCGCAAGCCTTCCAGGAGGCGGCCAAGAAGGCGCGCCCGGTTATCCTTGAGCCGATCATGAAAGTGGAAGTCGTCGTGCCGGAGAAGTTCATGGGCGACATTACCGGCAACATTTCCGGCAAACGCGGGCAGATCGAGGCCATGGAGGACAGGGGAGATCTTCGAGTGGTGCGCGCCAAGGTGCCGCTCTCCGAGATGTTCGGCTATGTGACCATCCTCCGCTCGATGACCGAGGGCCGAGGCTCCTCGACCATGGAGTTCGACCACTATGCGGTCGTGCCGACCAACGTCGCCAACACGATTATTGAGCAGAGGACGGGAGGGAAGTAGGCCCGATTCGCATCTTATTGACTATTTCGAGCCTTTCCTCTACTATGTCGCTTACGTCTATTAGTGCCATGCTCTTTGAGATTCTCTCAATAGGGGATTGTCACTTTTATGACGCGCTTCCGGACCAAAGAAAGCAATGGTTCTCGCGCGCTTTCTTTGTTTCGGGACCAACATACTACTAGTAGTTTTATAGATAATTTAACCAATTAACATGGCAGACTTCGATCGTTCCAAGCCGCACATGAACGTGGGCACCATCGGCCACGTCGACCACGGCAAGACAACCTTGACCGCCGCCATCTTGAACGTGCTTCACCGCGCGGGCAAGCAGGCGACCGTCAAGAACGTTGACCAGATTGACAACTCTCCGGAGGAGAAGGCGCGCGGCATTACCATCGCCCTCTCGCACTCCGAGTACTCGACCGACGCACGGCACTACGCTCACGTGGATGCCCCTGGTCACGCTGACTACATTAAGAACATGATCACCGGTGCCGCCCAGATGGACGGCGCTATCCTCGTGGTCGCTGCGACTGACGGCGTCATGCCCCAGACTCGCGAGCACATCCTGCTTGCCAAGCAAGTCGGCGTGCCGAAGATCATCGTCTTCCTTAACAAGTGCGACATGGTTCCTGACAAGGAGCTCATCGACCTCGTTGAAGAGGAAGTCCGCGATCTCTTGAAGAAGTACGATTACAACGGCGCAGCGGCCCCGGTTATCCGCGGCTCGGCTTTGAAGGCGCTCGAGGCTTCCGGCATCGACGACGAATGGTCGAAGCAGGTCCTCGCCCTCACTGATGCGATGGACACGTACTTCGAGGTTCCGGTTCGCGAAATGGATAAGCCGTTCCTCATGCCGATCGAGGACATCTTCTCGATCGAAGGCCGCGGCACGGTGGTCACCGGCAGGATCGAGCGCGGCGTGGTCAAGGTTGGTGAGGAGGTCGAGATTATCGGTATCAAGGATACGGCCAAGACGGTCGTGACCGGTATCGAGATGTTCAACAAGAGTCTCCAGCAGGGTCAAGCAGGCGACAACGCCGGCATCTTGCTGCGCGGTACCAAGAAGGAAGACCTCCACCGCGGCCAGGTATTGGCCAAGGTCGGCTCCATCAAGCCGCACACCGAGTTTACCGCCGAGGTCTACGTGTTGAAGAAGGAGGAAGGCGGCCGGCACACGCCATTCTTCACCGGGTACAAGCCGCAGTTCTACATCGGCACGACCGATGTGACGGGCGACGTGACCTTGAATGAGGGCGTGGAGATGGTCATGCCGGGCGACACCGCGACCTTCAAGGTCAAGTTGGTCGCGCCGGTCGCGCTCGAAGAGCAGAGGCGCTTCGCCATCCGCGAGGGCGGCAAGACCGTCGGCGCGGGCGTCGTAACGAAGGTTATTGCCTAACATGGCCAAGGCAGCTCTTCCTAAAAAGAAAGCTTCGCCTAAGAAAGCCCCGGCAGCCGAGGCGGTGTCCAGGCTGCGCATCAGGGTGAGGGCGTACGAGTCGAAGATCCTCGACCTTTCGGTCAAGCAGATCATGGACACGGCGCTCCGCTACGATGCAGAGGTCGAGGGCCCGATCCCGCTCCCGACGGAGAAGAAGATCTACACGGTGAACCGCGCGGCGTTCGTATACAAGAATGCGCGAGAACAGTTCGAGATGCGAATCCACAAGCGGCTCATCGACATCGTGAATCCCTCCGGCAAGGTCATCGAGGCCCTAACCAACATGTCCCTCCCCTCGGGAGTGGACCTCGACGTGAAGATGATGTAATCACATGGCTACGATCAAGGCACAGAAAGTGAATATGACCCAGATCTTCGCCGACACAGGCGTCGTCGAGGCGGTTACCCTGCTCCTCCTCGAGAACGAGGCTGACTTAGGCGCGCTCTCGGAGGGCGCCGAGGTCACTGTCTCAGGCACCTCCAAGGGCAAGGGCTTCCAGGGCGTGGTCAAGCGGCACAAGTTCAAGGGAGGCAGGCGTTCGCACGGCCAGAAGCACTCCGAGCGCGAGCCGGGCTCGATCGGAGGCGGCGGCCGGGCGGGCGGGCGGGTCGCCAAGGGCATGCGTATGGCGGGCCGGATGGGCGGCGACAAGGTCACCGTGAAGAATCTCCACGTCGTGAAGATCCTCCCCGAGTCGAAAGAGGTCTTCGTCTCCGGCGCCGTCCCCGGCCGCCGCGGAGCCAAAGTCCTGATCAAGAACCAAAATAATTAAACCCATGGAAGCACCCGTCTACAGCGTCGAAGGGAAGAAGGCCGGCAACGTCGTGTTGCCCGAGGCAATCTTCGGCCTGAAGTGGAACGCAGACCTGGTCAAGCAGGTCGCCGACTCGCTCCTCTCTGCGAAGCGAAAAAACGTCGCCCACACCAAGAACAGGGGCGAGGTACGCGGCGGCGGCAAGAAGCCCTGGCAGCAGAAGGGGACCGGCCGCGCCCGCCACGGCTCGACGCGCTCGCCCATCTGGGTCGGCGGTGGCGTCGCCCACGGCCCGAGGAACGAGAAGAACTTCGACAGGAGCGTCTCGAAGAAGATGAAGGCCAAGGCCCTCCACACGCTCCTCTCGAGGAAGTGGAAGGACGGCGAAGTGCTCTTCGTCGACCAGATCGCGCTCCCGGAGGGCAAGACGAAGCAGGCGATCGGCGCCCTGACCACGCTCTCGGGCGTGAAGGGCTTCGAGCATCTCTTCGCGAAGAGGAAGAACTCCGCCGCGATCGCGCTCTCGGCCAAGAACGAGAAGACCGAGAAGGCCTTCAGGAACCTGGGCCAGGTCGAGGTCGTCGAGGCGAGGAACCTGAACCCGCTCACGCTCCTCCAGTACAAGTACCTTTTGATCGAGAACCCGGACGTCGCCTTAAAGGCGCTCCCGAAGATCGCCAAGGACAGGAAGGTAAAGAAGAACTAACATGGCCGACAAAATTATCGAGAAGAAGAGCGTCCTCATCCGCCCCCGCTTGAGCGAGAAGGCGATTGTCGGCGCCGATAAGAATCGCGCCTACGTCTTCGAGGTTGGGAAGGAGGCGACCAAGGCGCAGATCGCCGCCTCGGTGAAGGCCGCCTACAAGGTCGTGCCGGTCAAGGTGCGGACGGCAAGGATTGCGGACAAGGCGGTGTTCGTCCGCGGCAAGCACGGCACCAGGAAGGGCGGCAAGAAGGCCTATGTCTACTTGAAGAAGGGCGACAAGATCGAACTCATTTAATGCCATGAAGCACTACAAGCCCACCACGAAGTCGAGGAGAAACATGTCCGGCATCAATTACCGGCAGGTCCTTACCAATGATCGCCCGGAGAAGAGCCTCACCAAGGGCTTTCGCCGCGGCTCGGGCAGGGCGGGGGGCTTCATCACCACCCGCCACAAGGGAGGCGGCCACAAGAGGACCTTCCGCGATGTCGACTTCTACTATGACAAGGTCGAGGTGCCGTTCACCATTAAGACCATCGAGTACGATCCGAACCGCTCGGGCTTCATCGGCCTCGCCCAGTACAAGGACGGCGAGAAGCGCTATGTCCTCCTCCACAATACTGCCAAGGTCGGGGACACCTTCATCGTCTCCGAGAAGGCTGCCCAGACTCCCGGCAACCGGATGCCCATCGGCAACATGCTTGTCGGCACCTTCGTCTACAATGTCGAGTTCAAGCCCAAGGGCGGCGCGAAGATCGCCCGCTCCTCCGGCGACTATGCCTTTTCTCTTTC
>JAIFWR010000001.1 GCA_019661805.1 Candidatus Parcubacteria bacterium | reverse complement strand
CTCGACGACAAGCCCTCGACCGTGCCGGAGAATACGGTCATGACCGCGGAGACGACGAAGTCGTTTGAAAGCTTGGACGACGGGCTCTGGTACTTCCACATCAAGGCCAACAAGAACGGAGTCTGGGGGACGACCGGGCATTTCCTCATGCGCATCGATACGGCGCCGCCGGCCGACTTCACCCCCGAAATCGACTATCTCATAGCGGCGGCCACCGTCTCGGAACGGGCACTCGTCTCCTTTTTCACCACGGACAATCTCTCCGGGATAGACCATTATGAGGTGGGAGTGATAGACCGGACCCAGCCTGCGACCGTCTCCCCCGTCTTCGTCCCGGCGGAAAGCCCCTTCCAAGTCCCACTTTCGAGCGATGACTTGAGCGTCATCGTCCGCGCCGTCGACAAGGCGGGCAATATCCGCGACGTATCCATCGCCGTTGGGTCACCTTCCCTCGTGGGCACATTCCTAAAAAACAACCTCGTCTACATTCTCGCGCTCATCATTTTTGCCGGCCTGGCAGGCCTCGTATTCCACTATCTGGTCGGGCATCATATAATAAGGTACTTGCGTAAAGCGGTCGAACTGGTACAAAAGGAGGAGCGCATGCCTCCTCAAGCGGAGCACGCGCCCGAAGAACCCCATGAAATTACTGATACTCACTCAAGCAGTCCGTAAAAATGACCCGGTTTTGGGGTTTTTCCACCGCTGGCTCGAAGAACTCGCGGGTCGCTTCGAAAAGGTGACCGTTATCGCCCTGGGGGCGGGCGAGCATGACCTGCCCGAAAACGTCAAAGTGCTTTCCCTCGGCAAGGAGCACGGCGCCTCGAAACTCGAATACCTGTGGAAATTCTACACATATCTCTGGCGCGAGCGCCGCGAGTATGACGCTGTTTTCGTCCATATGAACCAAGAGTACGTCCTCCTCGCGGGCTGCCTCTGGCGCCTCATGGGCAAGCGAGTCTACCTCTGGAGGAACCACGCGAAGGGGAGCCTTGCCACCCGGCTCGCGGTTGCCCTCGCGCACAAGGTCTTCTACACCTCACCCTCCTCCTATACGGCGCGCTTCCGGAAGGCGGTCCGGATGCCAGCCGGGATCGATACGGATTTCTTCAAGCCGGATCCGGCCGCCGTGAGGAAGCCGCATTCGATCCTCTTTCTAGGACGCATCTCGTCGGTCAAGCGGGTGCTCGAGTTCGTTGAGTGGTTTAACGCGCTCGGCGGCGACTACACGGCGACGGTCGCCGGCGAAGCTCTCCCCAAAGACAAGGAGTACGAAGCCCTGGTTAGGAGCAAGGCTTCGCCGAGAATCACGTTTATCGGCGCGGTCACCCAGGACGAGGCCTTGAGGCTCTACCAGACCCACGAGACCTATGTGAACAAGACCCCGGCGGGGAGCTTCGACAAGACGATCGTCGAGGCCGCCGCCTGCGGGATGAAGCTCATGGTCGACAACCCGGACGCAGAGAATGTGAATCCGGCCGAGCACAGCTTGAAGCTCCTCGGCGAGAGGCTGGCGCGCGAACTTTCCTCATGAAGAGCACCTCCATCCATTCCCTCAATGCCGACACCGGACTCAATCCGACCGCGAAGGCCGCGTATCTCTTTTTGAATTTTCTCAACAACCTTTTCCCCTACCGCCATGTGGACTTTAGGATCGAGATACGGAGCTTCAGCGACAAAAACTGGAAGAGCGAGCTCGGCAACACCTACGAGTCGAGTTCCGTCGGGAGGAGACTCTCAGACATCTTCTGGCGCACCCTGCCGTGGGAGAAGATCAAAGAGGAGTTAGGCGAAATCCGTGCCTTCGATACCGGCTGCGGGCAGGGCAATTACGGCACCCGCCTTCTTGCCGCCTCGGGCGGCAGGCTTGCCTCCTATGTTGGCATTGACGCCAAGCGCCGCGAGAACTGGAAGAGGCTCGAGAGCGAGCACCCGAACTTCCGCTTCATCGAGTCGCGCTCGACCGACGTCTCGGCTCTTATCCCGCCCGGTACGAACCTCTTTGTCACCCAGTCGGCGATAGAGCACTTCGACCGGGATATCAACTTCTTTGAGCAGATTAGGGACTACATCGCGCGTTCGGAGGGCCCCGTCATCCAGATCCACAACTTCCCCGCCCGAGCCGTCCTGCCGCTGTACCTCTTCCACGGCATCCGCCAGTACACGCCGCGGACGATATCCAAGATCACGACACTTTTCCCCGATGCGGGCATCTTCCTCTATGGTTTAGGTGGAAGGGAAGCCAAGCGGGTCCAGTGGAAGTACTTCACCTGGCCACTCCTCATCCTCCGAAGGAAGGCGCGCTGGTCGGAGGACGTGAAGGCTTACGATGCCGAGGTCGCGAAGGCGATCGAGTCTGACATGGGACGGCCCGGCAAGCACCCCCTGTTTTGGGTCCTCATTATCCATTCGCGCCCCAGGCACAAGATATGGTGAATTTTTTCGACACGAGGATAGGGCGGCGTGTGCGCGACTGGAAATACAATAAGCTTTTCAGCCGTCTTGCTCCCGGGGAAGTGGCCATTGACTGCGGCGCCAATGTGGGCAAGTTCACCACAAAGATGGCGAAGCCCGGCGTGACCGTCTACGCCTTCGAGCCCGATCCGCACGCCTTCAAAGTCCTTGAGTCGAAATTCAAGGACAATACTGGCGTCGTCCTTATGAACAAGGCCGTTTCGGCACGTGCCGGGAGGGGAAAGCTCTACTTCGACAAGCGTTCTTCGGCAGACGAAGTGGCTTGGTCCATACGCTCTACCCTTCTCGCCGAGAAGCCAAACATGGACCTAAAAGCCTTCTTCGAGGTAGAGATCATCGACCTGGCGGAGTTCATACAGGGCATCGAGAAGCCCATTGGACTCATGAAGATGGACATAGAAGGGGCGGAAGTGGACGTGCTGAACAAGCTCATAGACCTCGGCCTAACAAAAAGGATAAGGAATATCGTCGTCGAGACGCACGAGCGCTTCCCGACGCTTGCGGAGCCGACCGCGAAGCTTCGCGAGAGGATCCGAAGGGAGGGAATCAGTAATATTGACCTCGATTGGGCTTAGGAACATACTTAAGGCAGTTTTATAATAAATTTCACATGAAAAAATATATTGTTAGGATTGTGGTATCTCTCATCGTCATAACTGTACCGGCAAGCGCTATGGCGGCAATTTCTTTTGGGGGTACATTAGGCAACGCCAATTCTAATAGTGCTACTCCCACCCTCTCCAGTCTGGAAGTAACAGGAAGTAACCCCATCATTATTGTCAATCTGTCTACTGAAGGGACTGCTGAGACCGTTAATTCTCTGTATTACGACGATGGAGCCGGTGGGGATCAACAAGCATTTACCCAGCTGGATACCTATGTTTCAAATGTAAGCAGCGGAGGTGGCAAACTGTCCATGTGGTATCTTGCCGCTCCTCACACCGGATCAGGTAGGCGTATTATTGCAAACCTTTCTAGCGCGACTCCATGGATGATTGCTGCTGTTTTCTATAACGGTGTTGACCAAAGTTCTATATTTGCCGATGCCACTTCAACAAAGGACATTGCTACTCCGGGTACCGCTACTAACGTCTCCGATGCTGATGGTTCCTGGCAGATTGCTTCAGGTTATGCCCCAGGCGCCCCGCCAATTAATTTAGATAGCGGAGGAGTTATCCGAGAGAGTTATCCGGTTACCGGAAGCGTGTTTACCGGAAGGTTGGTGGACAGTAATAGCAGTATTAATGCCGCATCCTCAAATTCGTTCAACTGGTCTTGGGCTTCTGAGGGTAATGAGAGTGCTGCATGGATTTCTGCCATGATGCGTCCATACGTTACTCCTCCCTCTAGTATTACCGGTTTTGGTACGACTAACAGATTAGTAAAATTCACATCATCTGTGTCAATAGGCGACGCCCTCTTCTCCGATGATGGTTCTAACACCACCTTGAACTCAGGGAATCTCTTTATGGCAGCGGCTTCTCTTCTAGACACTTCTTCAGCAGGAACCTTCGGTCTCGGTACATCAAATGCAACTACCATGACCTTTGGCCGTTCGGGTCAGCTCTCAATCTTTAAAAGTAAGCTGGACGTCGGCATGCCGTTCGCAACCTCGAGCCTTGAGGTACACGGCTTTGCCTCCACAACGAGTCTCTTTTCCGCTTCGAGCATCTTCACCACTCTCCTGGTAAACGGTTCGACGACGCTTCAGAACGTGAGCTTGCAGAATCTTGTCGCGAAGACACTTCTCGCCAATGGTTCAAGCACGCTTCAGAATTTTACAGCGACCACGGCTACCACCACGAATCTCTTCTCGAACAATAGCACTATTACCACTTTGAGCGTTGGAAGCCTAAAGACTGCCACAAACTGCTCCTCTTCAGCCTCGCCTGCGGTCTGCGGTTCGGCTTCTGGAGGTAGCGTTGCTATGGCGACTGGCGGCAGCACTCTCGTGGTTAATACCTCGGCAGTAACGGCCAATAGCCAAATCCTGATCACTGAAGATTCGTCTCTTGGCACACGGCTGGGCATTACCTGCAACACCACGACCGGGCGGATCTACACGGTGAGTGCCAGGACAGCAGGCACGAGCTTTACCATCAAATCGAGCGCCAATCCTGCCACCAACAAAGCCTGCTTGAACTACTGGATAGTGAATTAGCCTTACTCTCTTGAGTTGTGTTAAATTGGGAGACTCATGAAAATCGCCGTCGTAGGCGCGGGCATATTCGGGATCACGGCGGCGGTCAAGCTCGCGGAAGCGGGGCACGACGTGGACCTCTATGAGAAGAATGCGGAGATTCTCTCGGCCGCTTCCGGGATCAACCAGTACCGGCTCCACCGCGGCTATCATTACCCGCGCTCGAGGTCGACCGCCCTCTCGTCGAAGTATGCCGAGGAATCCTTCCGCCGCGAGTACGGGGCGGCCGTCATCGATGGGAACGAGCATTACTATTCAATCGCCAAGGAGGGGAGCCGCGTCTCTGGGCGGGAGTTCCTCAAGTTCTGCAAAGAGTGCGAGCTCGAACACGAGGAGGTGCGCCTCGACGACCACATTCACCCGGAGCATGTGGACCTCACGATCAGGGGCGTCGAAGCTCTCTTTGACCCCTTGAAGCTGAAGGACCTCGCGGCAGAGAAGCTCGCAAACTCGAAGGTGAGCCTCCTCTTGAATGAGGTCTTCATGCCGCACCAGATCGACGAGTACGATAAGGTCGTCAATGCGACGTATGCGAACTCGAATTTCATATTGGAAAGGTTTCCCGAAGCGAAGAAGGACTACCAGTTCGAAGTCTGCGAGAAGCCGGTCCTAAGGCTGCCTACTAAATATGCGGGGAAAAGTATTGTGGTCCTCGACGGGCCCTTCTTCTGCATTGACCCATACGGCGAGACGGGACTCCACGTCATGGGGAATGTCGTCCATGCCATCCATGCCTCAAATACCGGCAACTTCCCCATCGTGCCGGAAGAGCTGAAGCCGCTCTTGAACAGGGGCATCATCAAAGATCCTCCGGTGACGAATATCACCCACTTCCTCAAGGTGGCGAAGAAGTTCATGCCCGACCTCGCGGAGGCCGAGCACGCCGGGTCGATGTTTACCATCCGCACCGTCCTCCCCAACGTGGACGCGACCGACGAACGGCCGACCCTCGTCTCGAAGGTGGGGGAGAAGATCATCCACGTCTTCTCGGGTAAGATCGGCAATGCCGTCGAGGCGGCCGAACAGGTGGTTAAACTCGCTCGATAACCTTGTATACCTCGAGCGCAAACGAGCCACTGCACAAGGGCTCCTGGCCGCTCGCGATGCTGTCTAGGAAGTTCTTAATCTCCGCCGCGACGGGAGTGGTGTCGGGAAGCTCGATCTTCTTCAACTCTTCCCCCGCGATTTCAAACAAGTCATTGTTGCTCCAGAGAAAGCTTGTATCATCGAGCTTGACGAGCATTGTCCGCTGCTTGAGTTGGTTGACGCGGTTGATGACCGACATAGCCTGCGAACCGAAGCGCGTGGCGAGGATGTCCGCTTCGGTCACGAAGCCGGTCTTGTGGGCGGAAGGCGAAGTCGTATCGATGCCCAGGTAGTTTAAAATCGAGACGTCGTGGCAGAGGAGGTTGGTGACAATGCTGTCCTTAAACGTGCCCCATTTCTGATATTCGAGTCTCACGAACTTTATTGTCTGCCCCAGAGCGAGTTCTTTCACCTTCCGCACAGCCGGATGGTGGGGGAATTCGTAACCGACGGCGAGCTTCAAACCTTTTTCCTGGGCAAGATTGACGAGCTTCTCTAAGTCAGCGCTCGACGAGGTGCCCGGCTTCTCGAGGAAGACATGCTTGCCTGATTCGAGCGCCTTTTGTGCAATCTCGAAATGCGTTTCCGTCGGCGTGGCGATGAAGACCGCCTCAACCTCCGGATCGCTCCAGACTTGGTCCAGGTCAAACGAGCTATCGCAGGCGTACTTCACCTCGGCAACCTTTGTGAGCTCTCCCTTGAGAACCGTTCCCCACCTCCCGATGCCAATCAGCGCGACTTTCATAAAATTATCTGATCCGCCTCTTTACCCAGTATTTCGCCAAAAAGAATGCTTTGGGCGGAAGCTGGAGGAAGATGCGCAGGCTCGCTTTGAATCCCAACTTCTCCTTCCGAGAGAAGGCACGGGCGAGGCGGATGTAGAGGACGAAGAGGCGCGCGAGCCGAAAGAGCGAAAGGTCCCGCTCTTTCCGGAGATCCGCGATGAGGTTCTTTTCCTTCTCGGAGAGCTTCAGGTAATGCCCCATATTCCTAATCGAGTTATGGGCTGAGACGATGCGCTTGTCGAGATTGAGCGTCTGAGTGAAGGAGTGGGGATACGTGCGGTACAAAAGGAGCGGTTCATGGATGTTTGCGAAATTCGTGCCGGTTTCAAACAGGAGCCTGCTCCAGAGCTCGTAGTCCTCGGAGTTGGTCATAGTCTCGTTATACGGGTGGGTCTTGAAGACGGCCGCCCGGCCCATGACGGTGGGGTGCATCATCGGGGTGGAGAAGAGGCTCGAGAATTTGATCCCAATATGGTCTATCTGGCGGCGATGGAGGCCGCGGCTCTGGCCCTTTTCGTCAATCATTATCATGTTCGAGCCGACCACATCGACATGGGGGCGCTTGTCGAGGAACTGGACCTGGCGCTCCAGGCGCTTCGGCGCGCTCATGTCATCGGCATCCATCCGGGCGATGTAAGTCCCACGCGCCGCTTCTATCCCGCGGTTGAAGGACTTCGAGAGGCCGAGATTAGTACCGTTGTCGATAAGGCGGACGCGCGGGTCCGCGAGGAGCCCTTTGATGACGCCCGCGGTATTATCCGTCGAGCCGTCATTGATGACGATGAGCTCGAAGTCTTTAAATGTCTGATCAAGGATACTTCGGACCGCTTGGGCGAGATACTTCTCGCCGTTGTAGACCGGCATGACGACGGAGACTTTAGGATTCATTTTTTAAGAAGGAGATTAAAGATATCTTCGTGCTTCTTGAGCCAGAGCTTCTTGTCAAATTTCAGAGCCTGTTCCCGGGCCTCTCTGCTGAAGTCGGGAAGATTATCTCTTACTTTAAGTATAGCCTCGGCAACCTCCTTGGCGGAAGGGTAATGCAAATGATCAAAGTCTTCCGGAGCCGGGAGGAGTATGCCGGCAGAATCGCCGACGAGCTCCGGCATGCCGCCGTTTGCCTGTCCGACCACGGGAAGGCCTGTGGCAAGCGCCTCGAGCACGTTGGTGGGGCAGGGGTCGAGATATTTGAGGTGGAGGAGAAGGTGAGCCTTCCGGTAAAGCGCGGGTGCCTCATCTTGGGTGAAGGCTCCCGTTTGTTCGATCCACTCTTCCCTTATGTCGTGTTCAGGCCGGCCTGTGATGAGGAGCTTCGCGTTAACGCCCTGCTCCCGGACGAGACGCACGGCTCCGAGAGAGATCTTCATCCGCTCTTCCGATTCGAAATGGTTACCCGCCATGAGGATGACAAAGGGATCTTCCGGCAGGGGCGCTTCGGCGGGGCGGAACTTCTCCGTATCCACGGGGTTAATGAGCACGGCTGAAGGAGTGCGGATGCGGCCGAGGAACTTCTCCGTGCATCTCTTGGTAAACTCGGTCTGATAAACCACAAAGTCCGCAAGCCGCATCGGAGTAAACAAGCCGTTAACCCGGGCGACCACGTCCAACGGATAAAGGGCAGGGTAGGCGAAGCCATTTTGGTTCCAGACGACCTTCACGCCGAACATCTTGTACGCCCTGATCCAGGCGGCGGGCACGGAGGGGAGGCCGCTTGAGACGAAGTACGCGATGTTGAAGCGCTTCCAGGAATCGCCGAATTTCTCCCGCAGGGCGAGGAGCTTCACCTTGCCGCCATGGATGATCGCTCTCGAACCAGGCAGAGGCAGGACGCCAACGAGATTGAGCACGACGTCCTTTCCGGAGCCGCCGCGCATGAGGCATTTCCCGCAGGCGTACAAGAGGACGAGAGGGTATTTCAGAAATGTCGGGACGAGCCTTTTCATGTGAGCCCGAAGGCCTTGAGATATTTGTCCGCAGTCTCCTCGAGCGTGGGGTTTGAAATCTTTGCTTGGTAGGTGGAGAAATCGCCCGCCACTTTATCTATAGCTTGGAGAATATCAGACTCGCCGGTGAAGCCCTCGCCGCCCTCCCTCACGAGCTCGGGATGGCCGCCGGAACGGCGAAAGACGGCCGGGAGCCCGCAGGTGAGCGCCTCGACGAGGGCGTTCGAGCAGGGGTCATCCTCACTTGGCGCGATGTAGATGTCATGCTCACGGAGGATCTCCGCAAGCTTCTCGGAAGGTACGGGAGCGATGATGGTCGCGCCCTTGAACTTCGCTTCCGTCCGGCCGACGAAGGTGAGCTCGTATTTGGAATGATCAAGATGCTCATCGAGCCAGGCGAGGATCGGGCCGCCTTTTTTAGGGTTGTTTGACCAGGCAGTGGCGATGAGCTTTATTCTCCGTGTCCCGTCGGGCGGCGCGATGCGTCCCTCGCGGTTAAAGATCGCCGGGTCGGCGGCGTTTAAGATGGTGGTTGGGTTCTTATAAATAAGGCCGAGCTCGAGATATTTCCTATATGAATAGTCGGAGATGAAGATGGTCGAGTCGGCGTACTTGCCATTCCATTCCCAGATCTCGCGGTCCACTCTGTCGTCGGTGCCGCGGTAAGTGCCGATGGGGCCCGCGAGGCGTTGGATCATCTTGGCGGCAAACTTCTTCCTGCCCTTCTCGAGCTTGTTCCGGTCGAATTCGAAAGAGTTAAAGAGGACGACCTTGGTTTCCTTCCCGATTTTGTTTGCCCCGACCGAGATGCCGCGGCGCGAAAGCTCGCCCGTGAGCGCCAAGAGGAACTGGTTTCCGCCGCCGTAGGGCGGCTTCTGGAACTTGTGGAAGATGGCTACCTCCGGGCCGGAGAAGTACTCCCTGATTGCGGTAAGGATATCCATACCGGCCATCATAGCATTTCTACCCTTCATTTCGAGGCACGAGCTTGCCTTCCTCGAGGAGCTTTACCCGGTCGGGGTGAGTGATGTCCGTCTGATCGTAGGGGTGCACCCAGGGAAAGTGAATGAGGGTCGAGAGCCCGGCGAACAGGTAGAGGGCCAGGAAGAGAGGAAGATATTTTTTTATGCTAAAGCGCTCGAAAAGCGCATAGATGGCATAAGCGGCGAGGGGGAAGATGATGACGGCCAGATCAGATGACATGTAGGACGCATACCTGTTCGAGGCGAAGGTCTGGAGCCAGGACATAGCGACGAAAATGAGGATGAAGATCGTGTGATGCCGGCCGAACTTCTCCTTCACGGCACTTGAGCCGGCGGCCCACACCGCCGCAAGGGCGAGGAAGGAGAAGTAGCCGACAATAAGGAGGAGCCAGCCGTTCGTCCCTCGGACGAGAGTCTGGATGATCTCGGCCGGGCTCCGATGGATCAGGTCCTTGTAGAGCCAGACGCCCAGGCCATTTGCGGATTCGTGGTTGTAGTAGGGGATATGGAGGAGCTTGAGTGCCAAGAGCCACAGGCCGAAAGGTATGAGATGGACGGCGACAGAGAGGATGCTTTCCTTATACCTCTTCAATATAAGGAAGCTGAAGGCGAGGAGCGCCAAGTACGCGGCGTAATTCTGCTTCGTGACCATGAGGTAGCCCGTGAGGAGGGAGGAGAGAATGTTTTTCTGGTGAGAATATTTTTCTCCCAGGTTGAGCCACATCCAAACGAGCAGTATCGGGGTGATGAACTGGAGTTCGGAGGTGTGGAAGGTCCCGATGAATGTCACCGCAAAGGGGTGGAGGAAGGCGAGGGCGACCGAAAGGAGGGCCACCTCGCGCGAGAACCAGCGTCGCGCAATGTCATAGAGGGCGAGGGCGCCCGCCAGATAGACAAGGATTTTCAGCGTCAGGTAGCCAAGCATGGTCGACTGGAGCGCGTTTAATGTGTGGATGGGCCAGGCTATGGCGCCGTAGACTTTGGCCAATATGTGGGCCGCGAGCGGGTAGCCCGGCCTGTTGGTGCGGGTCTTATCTACCTTGAAGTACTCCGGGAAGTAGGCCGCGGAGAGAAACTCGACCGTCGCGTCGCCGTTGTACTGCCAGAAGAGGGGAATCGTCGGATTGGTCTTCACCACGTAGTCCGGGTTGGGGTTGAGCCAGGCCATGTTGGCCGAGACGAGGAAGATGGCGGCGATGATCCCGAAGATCGCGATGTGCTCCTTGGAGAGGGTCATCGGTAGCTTGAGACGACGAGGCCGATGCCAAGGATGATAATGGCGTAGCCTACGGCGCTTGCCGCGGACCATTGCTCCTTCAGCACGATGAAGCCGTAGGAATTGATGATGAGGAAGCTCACTGCCGTCATGACGGGGTAGACAAGGGTGAGCGGGAGGACGCGCAGGGCCTGGATGTAGAAGTAGACGTTACAGCCGAAGATGAAGACGCCAGCCACGGCGAACGGGTTCGTCATGAGCGCCCGGATGCCCGTACCTTGGCTGCCTACGGCCGCAACCTTAAGGAGGATATTGGCCGTCGCGTTGAAGGCGAGGGCTATGAGAAGGTATCCGTAATTCATGCTATCCTAGTGTAGCAAACATCGGCTTATGAAGCTTTCAGTCATCATCCCCGCCTACAACGAGAAGAACACCATCCTTGAGATAGTAAGGCGCGTCAAGGCCGTGGATGTCGGGGGAGAAAAGGAGATCATCGTCGTCGATAACGGTTCCAAGGACGAGACTCCCGCGCTCCTCAAAACCGTCGACGGAATAAGGGTCATTACCCTCTCTCCCAATCGGAGCAAGGGAGGCGCCTTGAAGGCGGGCATCAGAGAGGCGACGGGGGACATTATCATCTTCCAGGATGCCGACTTGGAATACGATCCGGAGGATTATCCGGCCGTGATCGGGCCCATCGTCGAGGGCAGGACAGAGGTCACTAACGGCGTGAGGATCGAGAACAGGCTCCGGGAGGGAAACCGCATCTCGGTCGGCATTATGGGATGGCTCGGAAACCACGCCATTACCTGGACGACGAACCTCCTATATCTCCATAATGCCGGAGAATATGAAGGATGCTACAAGGCCTTCACGAGCACTCTCCTGAAGTCGATAGAGGTGAAGACAAACGACTTCGACTTCGACAATGAGCTCATGTGCAAAATTCTCAAGCGGGGCTACAAGCCGGTCGACGTGCCCATCCACTACTACCCGAGGAGCTACGCCCAGGGCAAGCACATTAACTGGAAGCACGGCTTCAGGATCCTTTGGACCATTATCAAGTACAGGTTCGTCAGCTGATATGAGAGGGAAAAACAAAGCAGTCACAAAGCTCATCGTCCCCCTGGCCGGCTTCGGTACCCGGTTTGCCCCGTCGTCGATGGCATATCCGAAAGAGCTTACCCACTTGGTAGATAAGACGGTGCTCCAGTACGTCGTCGAGGAAGCGGTCGAGTCCGGCATACGGGAAGTGATCTTCATCCTCAATTCGAGCAAGGAGAGCATCCGGAAATATTTTTCCCAGACATATCAGGACGAGTATGTCAGAAAAGCTTTTCCTAAAGGCACGGCTATTCCGAAAGACCTGGCCAAGCTGCATGAGCTCATAAAGAAGGTCAAATTCCGCTATATTGTGAAGCAGAGTACCTTAGGCGACGGCCACTCCGTCCTTCTTGCACGGCGGTTTATAGGAAAGGAAGAATCTTTTGCCGTCGGCATGGGAGATCTCCTTTCTTTTGGCGGCGAGCCGTTTCTCAAGCAGATTATCGACGTGTACCGGATAGAGAATACTCCGGTCATTTCGGTGGAGAAAATTTCGCTTGATGAGACCTCGAAGTTCGGAGTCATCGCTCCCAGAGCTTCCCGCGGCAGGACGCACGAGGTCGAAGATATCGTGGAGAAGCCGGGGCCCGCCAAGGCTCCGAGCACTTTCGCTATGACCGGGAGGTATGTTCTGACTCCGGCAGTCTTTGAGATTCTAGGAAGCCTGGTAAAGAAGCACAAAAAGGGAGAAGTAAAGCTCGCGGAGGCGCTCAAGGCGTATGCGAAGAAGGACAGGCTTCTTGCTTATGAATGCCGGGGCAGTATCCAGGATACGGGCAATAAGCTCGACTTCCTGAAGGCGGCCGTACGCTTTGGCCTGAGGAGCCCGGTCTACGGCACACCGCTGAAGAAATTTATAAAATCGCTAAGGATGTGAATATGAAAGGTAGACTGGTCAAAATCGAGCCGATTTCGAAGAAGTTCCACAACGTCTTCCGCTTCACGCGCCGGACCGCGGAACTCTCCCTCGGAAACGGGTCGCTCCATACATTCATCAGGCATGTCTTCGAGACGGGTCCGGCGGTGAGCATCCTCCCGTATTTTTATGACAAGGCGAAGAAGGGCTGGCAGGTGGTCCTCGTACGCCAGTATCGCCCGGCTGTTGACGCCGTATGCCTTGAGGCTCCCGGAGGACTCGCGCATAAGGGGAAGAATATAAAGAGGGAAATGGCCCGGGAACTGCTTGAGGAATCCGGTATCACGGTAAAGCCTTCCGGCATACGGATAGTCGGCACCCAACACCTCGCAACCTCTTTTTGCGACCAGCTTGTTCACCTCGGGATCGTCAACCTCAAAATCAGCGACTCGAAGGGCATTGCCCATCTCCAGAACGGAAACCACGGCGTGGTAAACGAGCGCGAATTTACGGAAGTCGCCATTGTGCCGATTTCCCGCATTTTGAAAAATCCCAGCCTTGTCACGTATACGCTGGCGAAGTACCAAGTCATGGACCTGGCGCGCCGGCTCGGTATCAAGTAATACTTTTATAATAAAAGGTCCGGACGGCAAGCCGTCCGGACCCCTGTTCTTCCCCGGTCACGCGGACCGGAGGATGTTGTCGGGCAGGCCCATGCCCATCGAATGCTCGTACTGGATCCCCGCCATGTCCGTCTGGTAGGGCTGGCCGAGCTTCGCGCGGAGCCGGTCCTCGGTCTCCTTTCGGAGATTCACCAGCTCTTCGGCCGACAAGTAGTCAGTGAAGGTGGCCAAGGTGTTGAGGCCGGCGCGGTCGCCCCGATCGCCCTTGTAGAAGAGGAAATCCGTGAGGAAGTCCACTTCGAGCGAATGGAGCCGGTGCCCGTCGACCGTGTACGTCCAGGTGTCCTCGAGAGAGCCGTGCGGCACGGCATGGTCGAAGTAGGGTGTGCCCGGGTAGACGGTGATCCG
Organism: Candidatus Parcubacteria bacterium; assembly: GCA_019661805.1. Taxonomy (GTDB): domain Bacteria; phylum Patescibacteriota; class Minisyncoccia; order Phycocordibacterales; family Zambryskibacteraceae; genus UBA5004. The sequence goes on along the minus strand of JAIFWR010000001.1, from coordinate 7,643 downwards.
CGTCAGGTCGAAGGAGTTCGGCTCGATCGAGAGGAGCCATTCCTCGGTTTCCCTGACAGTCTCCTCGCTTTCGCCGGGGTGGCCCATCGACATGAGGGCCTTTACCTTGAGACCCGCCTTCCGCGCCGTCTCGACGCATCGGGTGTTGTCGTCGCGGGTGGCGTTCTTCCTGATGTTCTTCAGGATGAGAGGCGAGCCCGACTCGAAGCCGGTCAGAACTTCCCTGAAGCCTGCCCTGTGCATTGCCTGCGCCTGTGCCTCGGTGAAGAGCTCGGCCTTGACGAAGCCGCGCAGCCTCCACTCGACCTTGAGCTCGTCGCCGAGCCTCGCGATCGCGTCCATGAGCTCGACCATGTTCTTGTTGACGTTCAGTTCGTCGTCGTAGAGCATGATCCCGCGCACGCCGTAGGTCTCGAAGATGTGGCGCATTTCGGCGACCACGCTCTCTGTGTTGCGGAGCCTGACCCGCCGGAGATAGTCCGACTCCCGTCCGCCGCAGAATCCGCATTGGAAGGGGCAGCCCAGCTGGGCGATCATCGAGAGCGCACGCACGCCGTCGATCGTGTACTTATAGCTCTCCACATCGACCATTTCCCGGGCGGGAAATGGCATTAGGTTGAGCTCGGAAGACTTGAGGTAGAGGTCCGATTTCCGGTCGTCGGCGTCGATGAAACCGAGAGCCGGATTCTCGAGCATCCGGAGGATCGCGATTTCCCCATCGCCAGCCACGAGGCCATCGAAGAGGCTTCGCAGCTTCTCGAAAGCGCGTCCCGCCCTCCCGAGGCTGCTCCTGGCAGTCTCCTTCTTCGTGGCGGCGTTGACGAGGGTGACGTGCGGTCCGCCGAGGATGATCCTCGCATCAGGAACGTGATTCCTGATCACGCGGGCGATCTCGGCGGAGGCTGGCATCTGCGGGCTTGTCGCCGTGATGCCGAACGTGCAGGTGACGCTCTCCTTGGCGTAGGTCTCGACAACGTCGAGGTAATTCTTCACGCCGGAGAGATCAAGCATGTCGGTCGGGACACCGTTGTGCTTGAGAACGGCGCCCACTTTGAGGATGCCGAGATGCATGAATGTCCTCTCATCGGAGAGAACCAGGCTCGGCGGTACGACCAAGCAGATATCTGCCATTCGCTCACTCCTATCTATGGAACAATTTGTCTCGCATCATCATACCTTCCCGAGTGCTTTATACAAGCACGGGCTTTAAGCGCGAATGTAAGAAAAGAATTCCTTCCAGAGTGGCAGTTGCGCTTCGAAACTATTTTCTGTGGCGGTAGCAAAGCCGCCCACTGTGAGCTTCGCCTTTAATTCCTGATCCTTGAGGATATCGAGGGAGTGCCGGGCAAGGAGGGAGGCGTCGCCGATGGGCGACATCATGGCATTCTCGCCGTGCTTCACAAGGTCGGCGGCCTGGCCGACAGCGGTCGTCACAAGAGGCACCGACTTGGCCATGCTCTCGAGCACGGCCTTCGGCCCTCCCTCCTCGCGGGAGGCGACGAGGTAGAGGTCGAGGGCGTCGTAGAGCGCGGCGATGTCGCGGTAGTCCTTGAAGTAGGTATGCCGGTAGGGGACGCCGAGCTTTTCGAGCCCCTTCTTCACGTAGCCGCGCGCGGGGCCTGACAGGAGTACCCAGAGGTTCGGAATTTCATTTTTCAGTTTTCCGATCACTTCGAGGAAGACGTCCGGCCCCTTGATCATCTTTGGCTCATTACCCTCGCCCCAGCCGACGCCGTCCTTCTGGAAGGAACCGATGACGACGGCGTCGGCCGGGATATCGAGCACTTTTCGCGATTGAGCGCGGGATTCAGCGGTCTGGGGCTTAAAGATGTCCAGGTCGACGCCGATGGGAATCCTCATGACCTTCTCCGGCGCGATGCCGGAAGATTTGATGAGTGCCTCCATCTCCCGGGTAGAGACTCGGACACGGGCAATGCTCCGGTGATGGGTCTTCAGAGACTCGAAGCATTTCCGAAAATTCTCTCCCTGTTCCGGCTTGCCATGGAAATAGTCGACCGAGATAGCATGCCGGCTCTTATAGATTGAAGGATTATTCAAGGAGAACTGCGAGACATAATGGACGGCTCGGGGAATGTTCAAGAAAGCGCGCTTCGCGAGCTTCGCCCTGAAGCCGAGCCTCTGGGCGATGCCGAGCAGGGCGCGCGCCTCGACGTCGACTGCCCAGCCGGCGTTATCGCCGATGATCAAGAGATTGCTATATGGTTTCCAGAAGATGCTTTTTCGCATGGCTTGAAAAGATACTAGTACCAATGATAACAAGATCAAAGTCCGTTTTGTCGAGCATTTCGAGACCCACTTCGCAGAAGTTCAATATCGGCTCGCCCGCCGGGTTGTACGAGGTGTTGAGGAAGATGGGCATGCCCTTCAGCTTCCCGAACTCCTTCAGCGCCTGGTAGATGAGCGGATTTTGCGACGGGTTGACCGTCTGGATCCGGGCGCTGCCATCAACGTGCGTGATCGAAGGGAGCTTGTCCCGGTATTCCTCGCGCGTGTCGCAGATGACCGACATGTAGGGCACGGCCGCCTTATTGGTGAAGTACGTCTGGGCGTCTTCCTCCGCCACCATCGGCGCAAACGGCCGGTACCATTCGCGGTGCTTGACCTTGTCGTTCAGGATTTCCCTCATCTCAGGATTGAGCGGGTTGCAGAGGATGGAGCGGTTGCCGAGCGCGCGCGGGCCGACCTCGTAGCGCCCCGAGACCAAGCCCACGATGAGGTCGGCCGCGACGAGGCGCGCGAGGATGCCCGGGAGGTCGGCTTCAGAGACATCCTTATGCGGATAGCGTCCCTTTAAGCCTTCGAGCTTGTCGAGATCATAGGGGAGTGAGCCCAGGTAGGGCGAGTAGTACTCCTTTGAACCCTCAAATGCGTTCCCGAGCTTCCCATAGTAGACGTGGAGCGCCGCGCCGGAGGCAAGCCCGCAGTCGGAAGGGTTCGGGATGAAGTGGACCTTATCGAAGAGGCCGCTCTTCTCGATCTCGTAGTTCGTCGTGCCATTGAGCGCACAGCCGCCGACGACGCAGAGGTTTGCGTTTCCTCCCTTGTGCTCGCGGAGGAGCCGCATCACCTCTTCGGTCCAGGCGACCTGGACGGTGGCGGCGAGATCCTGCGAGTCCTTGTCCTTCGGCCCCAGCAGGCGGAGCTCGTCTTGGTGGATGAGGCCGAAGAAGAGCTTTACCTTCTCCTGCCAGGTCTGTATCTCGAAAGGGAACTGGCGCGGGACGAGGTACTTCTTCAACTCGGGAATGTCGCGCAGGCCGACGTCGTTGATCCGGTGCCCGGCGCCCCTTTGCTGGAGATCGCCCACCTTCGCGCTCTTGAATTTCCGGTACTTCCTCACGTACTTACGCGCATACGGGAGCCACTTCCCACGCACCGTGCCGTAGGAAGTGAGGCCCATGGCCTTGCCGGAGGTCGTGCCCTCGATCTCGGGCGAGACGCCCGCGATGTAGCCCATGTTGTTGTAGCTCTGGCCGAAGGCAAGCGGGATATTCGCGAGATACGTGAGCGCATTGCCCTTCGCTTGGAAAAAGACGGTCTTGCCATCGTTCCCGATGCCGTCGTAGGAGAGGACGAGCGCATCCCTAAAGGGCGAGGTGAAGTAGGAGAGCGAGGCGTGCGAGAGATGGTGGTCGAGATGATGGATCTCGCCGTAGGAAATGCCAGCTTCTCTATGAAGAATTTTCAGATTTTCGAATTCCTGCTTCCGCCCCTGGTTCTGGACGGCGACATGATCAAACTTCTCCCCCCATTCTTCCTTCACTCGCCGGAGGAAGAGCTTGAGGTCCTCGACATCGGTGTATTGGTACGTGCTCGGGAACTTGCCCGGCTCGAGGTGCTCGGCCGAGAGCTTGTAGCGCTTCTGGCGGAAGTAGCGCTCCGCCTCCATCACAGCTTTGACCTGCCCATCTTCGATGAGCGCGAGGTTCGAATCGTGTCCGAGCGATATGCCGAGGATCTTTGTCATTTATTTAGTGAACACGAGCCCGTAGCCGGTCGTCCAGTCGCGGAAGAGCAGCGCGGTTGTTCCTCTATCGAGCCACATACAGAAGCGTACGAGAGGAAGCTGGACTGGCCGCCAGGAGACCTTCTTGGCGCGGAAGAAGTGCTGGACCATGAGCGCGAGGACCGCGAAGAAGCCGCCCTGGCGCTCGATCATGATAGCACCGAAGCCGGCCTTTTCCGCCGCTTTCTGCCAATAATATTCCGTATAGCGGCCGAAGTCGTACGGGTCGGCGTGGACGGGGTAGATGAATGGCACCGTCGCGAGGACTTGACCCCCCGTCCGCAAGAGACGGTGAGCCTCCATCAGAACAGCTATCGGCTCTGGCACGTGTTCGAGCACTTCTCCTAACACGATAGCGTCGCACGAAGCGTCGGGAAGGGGAACGGCGGCGGCATCGGCCACAATGTCGGGTTCGGTCGTGCGGTCGATGTTGACGTACGTGATATCGGAGGCATAACGGCCGAGGTCGAAGAGCCCGCGCTTGTTCTGTTTCTTGCCGCCGAGGTCGATCACTTTCCTTCCCTCAAGAAGTGATGCATGGGAAGTAAAGAACGTGTCGACGAAGTGCCTCCTCACCGAGACCGAGAGTGACGTGCGCGGACTACTCGTCATGGCCGTGGATGCGGGAGAGGTGGCGGATTTCCCATTCCCAGATGAGGATGCCATAGAGTGCGTTTATGAGGGAAGCGAGGAGATAGGCGGCAATGAGTCCCCAGATCTGCCAGAGCCAGCCGAAGGCGACGAAGAGCGCGATCCGCACGATCTGCGTGCCGACCGAGAGCGCGTAGGTGGCCCGGAGCATGTTCTGCTGGGCGAAGATACTGCCGATATAGATAATCACGGGGGCGAAGATGAGGCCGAGCGCCTGGACTTGGGAGTAGGGAATGGCGTCGAGGTAGCGAGGCAGGAAGAGCTTGAAGAGGATCGGTGCGAAAACGATATAGGCAGCCGAGAGCGCTGCACCGACGAGGAGCGCGAAGGCGATCCTTCGGTAGATGAACTGGCGGATTTCGGGAAGGGTGCGTTGGGCCAGGTTCGGGAACGTGACCGCTCCCCAGTTCTTAATGAGGCTCTTCAGCCTCTCGGGTCCCGCGATGGCGAAGCCGTAGACGGCGAGAGCCGCCGGCCCCGCGACCTGGAAGAGGAGAATCTTGTCGATATAGGCGGCCGCCGTACCGACCAGCCCGGCACCGGTGATGTGGAAGGCCGTGCGCCTCATCTCTCGGAGCTCGGCGGGGTCGGGCTCCTCCCCCTTGAGGTGCCGCGTCACGAAGAGATACGCGATTACGTTCGGCACGAGCGAGAAAGTGGCGTAGACGGCGATAAGGGCGAGCACGCTCTTCGTCAGAAACAGAGTGAGGAGCGTCGCGACGGTGGCGGCGAGGGTGATGATACTCACCGTCTTTGCCAGAAGGTCGAAGCGCCTCCGACCGGTCAGTACCTGGACGAAGACATGGAAAGCTTCCGCCATCGGGTAAGCAATAGCGAGCAAGGCGAGCGAGGCGGCGAAGAGCATATTGCCCTTGTAGCCGTAGTAGGCGGCGACCGAGAGGACCGTCGCGACGGCGATTAGGTTGTATTTGAGCTGGAGGCGGAGCACGTACGGCACGATGCCCTCCTGCCCGCGCGCCACGGCGCGGGTAACGGCGATACCCGCGCCCGAGAGAGTGAGGAAGGAGAGCGAGGCGCCGAGTGAAAGGAGATAGTTGTAGGTGCCGTAGGTCTCGCGCGAGAGGAGGTTGCCGAAGGCGACCATGGTCACGAGCGAGGCAAGCGTGCCCGCCGTGAAGGAGAGCGTCGTCCAGGCTCCGCCTTTGGCCAAGTAGGCCATGTCGAGCTTGAAGAGGCGTTCGCTCGAGCGCAGGAAGCGGATTGAGGTGCTTTTCAAGCTTTCCATATACCCTTACCTGTTAGAATAGCATAAGCATACCCGGGCAATCTTCCCGTCTGCGCAATGCAGGACGTATGGTACGATAATCCCTATGAATAAGCACACGTTGAAGGTCGTCGTGTTCATCTGCCTCTTTGCGGTCCCGTTCATGCCATTTCTCGTTTCCGGCTCCCTCTTCTTCCCCTTCATCACGACCAAGGCCTTCGCCTTCCGTGCGGCAGTCGAGGTCGCCTTCGCCGCCTGGCTCGTCCTTGCCGCGCTCGACCTTGAGTATCGGCCGAAGAAGTCCTGGATGCTCTGGGCCCTCCTCGCCTTTACCGCCGTCGTCCTCGTCGCCGACCTCGCGGGCGTCGCGCCGACCAAGAGCCTTTGGTCGAACTTCGAGCGCATGGAGGGCTTCATCACGATCGCGCACCTCCTAGCCCTCTTCCTCATCATGGCTTCCGTCTTCCGCGAGGCGGACTGGAAGCGGTGGTGGAACGCCTCCCTCGTCGCCTCCTTCCTCATGGTCCTCTACTGCTCGCTCCAGCTTCTGGGCGTCAAGCAGATCAACCAGGGCGGCGTGCGCGTGGATGGCACCTTCGGGAACGCCATCTACCTCGCCGTCTATATGCTCTTCCACATCTTCGTGGCGCTCTTTTACCTCTCGCGCGAGTGGCGGAGGCGCGGCATGCGGTGGATGTACGGCATCTCCATGATCTCAAACGCCATCATCCTCTACTTCACGGCGACGAGGGGCACGATGCTCGGTCTCGCGGGCGGTCTTGTCATCTTCGCGCTCTTTAATATTAGGAACAGGGAGAATGCCTGGGCGCGGAAGGCTTCTGTGGGGCTCCTCGCCGGGCTCGTCATCCTTGGCGGAGGCCTTGTCGCCATCCGGAACGCTTCCTTTGTCCAGCAGAGTCCCGTCCTCTCGCGCTTCGCGAACCTCTCGCTCTCCGAGCTCCAGAGCCAGGGCCGCTACTACATCTGGCCGATGGCCTGGCAGGGGATTAAGGAGCGTCCGATCCTGGGCTGGGGGCAGGAGAATTTTAATTACGTCTTCCAAGAACACTACCGCCCGGAGATGTACAACCTCGAGCCCTGGTTTGACCGCGCACACAACGTCTTCCTCGACTGGGCGATTGCCGGCGGCCTTCTCGCCCTTCTGCTCTACCTCTCGCTCTACGCCATTGCCCTCGACATGATCTGGCGCCGGGCGAACCTTGCCTACCTCGAGAAGACGATTCTCACGGCTCTCCTTGCGGCATACTTCTTCCATAACCTCTTCGTCTTCGACCAGCTCGTGAGCTACGTGTTCTTCTTCTCGCTCCTCGCGTACCTCCAGGCGCGGAGCGCCACAGAGCCCGCCTGGCAGGGCGCACTCCCGTATGACAGGATCGCGCTCGCCGCCGTGCCGGCCGGAGCCATTCTTCTTGCCTCCCTCTACTTCTTCACCTGGAAGCCTTTGGTCGCAAACACCTCCCTCATCCAGGCGCTTGCCGCGGCCCAGTCAAGCAAGCCGGACGTCGCCGTGAGCTCGTTTGAGAAGGCATACCGCTCCGCGGCCCTCGGCCGCCCGGAGGAAGTCGAGCAGATCGTGGCGTACGCGCCGCAGATCCTCTCGAGCTCGCTCCCGATGGATCAGAAGAACAGCTTCTACGCCTTCGCCAATTCTGCGGTGCGCGAACAGGCGGCGAAGTTCAATAACGACGTCCGCTACCAGCTCCTCGCGGGCATGTTCAC
>JAIFWR010000026.1 GCA_019661805.1 Candidatus Parcubacteria bacterium | reverse complement strand
TAAGTGCTTGGGCTGATGGTGTGGTCATGGATGTATTATACCAAACTAACTTAATGCTGCGCGAGTGACAGACTTGGTCACAAGTCGGCTTCTGCTGAAGCCGCTCGCGACCCCCGCTCGGAGCCAAGCTCCTGCGCGCTTCAAGTCCCGACGTCATTCATGCTGAAGCACAAAAACCATGGAACTTAATCCATGGTTTTTGTGCTTTGCGCGAGTGACGGGACTTGAACCCGCAGCCTCGTCCGTGACAGGGACGCGCTCTAACCAAATTGAGCTACACCCGCATGGTGTCGGCGGGAGGACTCGAACCTCCGACCTTGGGCTTATGAGTCCCACGCTCTAACCACCTGAGCTACGCCGACAGTATGCGTGGAGCTACTATAGTACAAAATATTGCTTTTTGGAAGATTAAGACGTATGATATTCCCCGTCTCTACGGATAGCGGGTTGGAGGAAAAGTATCCCGCTAGAGCGGGACTCTAACCTGTAGAGGTTGCTAGAAGAAGGTTAGAAAATAGTAGCGGGTTGGAGGAAAAGTACCTCGACAGGCTCATAACCTGTAGGAGCTGGAGCGTTACCAGCACCCGCAACAACGTTGAAGTTTACAACTTATATATTACTGAGCGAAAAGACCAATCAGTATTATATTGGGTCTACTAATGATATCAACAGGAGATTTAAGCAACACAATGATCAAATGAGAAAAAGCTGGGCCAGCAAACGAGCGCCATGGAAATTAATCTTTCAGCAAAATTTTTCTTCAAGAAGTGAGGCCATGAGATTGGAAAGACACTTGAAATCATTCAAAAATAGAACAACGTTGATGAATTACGTTGGAGGAAAAGTATCCCGCTAGAGCGGGACTCTAACCTGTAGGAGTCCGCGGCAGGCCGGGACACCCGCAACAATTAGGTTTAGATAATTTGGAATTCCTTGAAGACGCTCTCGAAGAGCGTGATAACGCGCTTGGCCTCGCGCTCGGAGAGCTCGAAGTCGGAACCCGAGTGGGCAATCCTATTCCTCACCTTGTGCGCCTCCCAGGCCGCATCGAGCGATTTCATGTCGCCGGGCAGGACGCCCTTGAGCTTGTCGCCGATCGAGTCGCCGTGGTAGCCCTTCGCCGTCAAAAGCTCGTCTAACATGATGTCGGCCTCGATGATCGCGAGGCGCCAGTCGGAGGGGCTGTTGGAGTAAATGTGCTCGAGAACCTTGGTCCACTTCTCATTCTCTTTCTCTGCCGGGGCGGCCGTGAGCCCGTCCTTGAGGGAGTTCGCCCCTGCGCCGTAGAGCTCGGCCTCTTCCTTCCTTATATTGTAGAGCTTCATAGAACTGTAGAGCGCCCACCAGAGGCAGAGTCCGATGACGGCGGCCGCGAGGACCTTCATCCACGGCCAGATGCCCATGAGCCAGGCGAGGAAGGCACTCCAAAGCGAGAGAAGGGTTGAGGCAGTCGATCCCTGGAAGGAGGCTGTGAAGCGGTCTGCGGCGGCACCGATAAGGATGAGGACGACGAGGAAGATGATCGTCTCCTGGAAGTGGTCCTTGGTGAAGATGGGTGCCGATTTTTCCTCTGCCATGATGCTTTATTCTCCCATGAAATCCTTCCCGGCGGCAAAGAGGTTATCCTCTCTGCCGAGGTCGGCGGTGAGCTGGATGCCAAGCGGCAGCGTGCCGTCGAAGCCGGAAGGCAGCGAGATGGCCGGCACTCCCGCGATGTTGGCGGGCACGGTGAAGATGTCCGCGAGGTACATCGCGAGCGGGTCCTGGCTCTTCTCCCCAATCTTGAAGGCGGCCGTCGGCGCGGTCGGCGTCATGATCAAATCCACATCCTTGAAGGCCGCGCGGAATTCCTCCGTAATGAGCCCGCGCATCCTAAGGGCGCTGCCGTAATACTCGTCGTAGTAACCGGAGGAGAGGACATAGGTGCCGAGGATGATCCTCCGCCTCGCCTCTTTGCCGAATCCCGCGCCGCGCGTTTCGAAATAATCCTCGATGCCAGTCGCGCCGTCTTTGTGGAGGCCGTATTTTACCCCGTCGAAGCGCGCCAGGTTCGAGGAGGCCTCCGCCGGCATGACGATGTAGTAAACGGCGAGCGCCTTCCCCACGTTTGGGAGCTCGATGTCCTTGATCTTGTACCCGAGCGACTCAAACCGCGCCACCGACTCGTCGAAATTCTTTCTCACGGCCTCGCTCACTCCCTCGGCACCGACGAAGGCGCGCGGGATGCCGATTGTTTTGGAGAATTTCCTGGTGCGGGGATATGTCTCATCGTCAATCGTCGTCGAGTCCATCGGATCCTTGCCTTTAATCACGTTGTAAATGAGCTCCGCATCGCCGACAGAGGTGGCGAAGGGTCCGATCTGGTCGAGGGAGGAGGCGAGCGCGATGAGGCCGTTCCTCGAGACCCGGCCGTAGGTCGGCTTGAGCCCCACGACACCACAAAAGGCTGCCGGCTGGCCGGCGGCGACGGCGGCGGCCGAGCCGCCGGAGGAACCGCCGGCAACGCGTACCGGATCATGCGGATTCTTCGTCACGCCGTAGGCGCTGTTCTCGGTCGAGCTCCCCATCGCGAACTCGTCGCAGTTGGTCCGGCCGACGATGAGGGCGCCGGCATCCTTGAGCTTCCTCACCACCGTCGCGTCATACGACGCGACAAATCCCTCTAAAATTTTTGAGGCAGCACCCGCCCTATGGCCCTCGAACAAAATATTATCTTTTATAGCGATCGTCTTGCCGGAGAGAGGGCCCTCTCCATACGATTTCGCCTCGGCGAAGACTTCGAGGAAGGCGTGGATGTCATTATCCTTCTCCTTGATATCCTTGGGCGTCACAAAATTTTCTTTACCTTAACATAATTGCCTTCCCGTGCCGACGCGGCGGAGAGGAGCTTCTCGGTATGCATCCCGGGCTCATGGCCGGCTCCGTCCTCGCGCATGACGTTTCGCACCGGGAAATCGCGCGGCTCCTTCCCCCCTTCCGCGGCCGCGGCATCCTCGCGAGGTCGGCAAGTTTGAGCACCAATGCCTTATCCATAATGGGCATTCTAGCACAAATGAAAAAGACCGGACGGGGTGCTGGGAGGCTCCCCATCCGATCGAATTTCCCTTACCCGATTGAAACCTTGAAGCACAGCCTGACCATCTCCCCGAGCTGTCCTTCAGAGTTTCAAAGCAGCCTTGCACTGGCGCGTTACCTCGGCCCTCGACACCTCGTCGAGATTCGTTTGCGGCAGAAACGCGGGTTTGCCCGCGACTCCCACCATTCCGATCCGGGTGGCCGCCCGATCAATTACGACCTGTTCCCCTTCAGCAAACGAGGAGAATGGCTTGATCACCGTTGCGGTAACCGGCTGAGGTAAACGAAGATCTGTATACGCCATATGCCACTCCGAACGAAACGATTGTTGGTAAGAAGGTGGGCCGACGCGGCTTCTCGACCTACGGGGGACGGGTTTTGGGCACGAAAGACCTCCTGCAAATACTATGCCACAGGCTCCTCTAGCCTTCAAGGAGCTTCGAAAGCTCTCCTTCTCCGAGCACTGGCACGCCGAGAGACTCGGCCTTCGCGAGCTTGTCGCCGGGATTCTCCCCCGCCACCACGTAGTCGGTCTTCTGCGACACCGAACCCGAGACTTTGCCGCCCAATTTCTCGATCCGTTCCTTTGCCTCCTCGCGCGAGAGCCTTTCAAGCGTTCCCGTCAATACAAATGTTTTTCCGGAGAGCTTTCCCCTTTTTTCTCCCTCTTCCCTTTTCACCCGCACTTCCTTTAATAGCCTTTCAAAAAGTTTCCTGTTCTCCCTGTCCTTAAACCAGCCCGCCACGGCCTCGGCCACGACCGGCCCCACCCCTTCAATATCCTGAAGTTCTTCAAATGTCGCTTTCGAAAATTTTTCCGCAAATCTGAAGTGCTTTGCCAGATCCTTCGCAGTCTCTTCCCCCACCTGCGGGATCGAGAGGCCGGCGATGAAGCGCGCGAGGGACACGTCCCTCGCGCGTCCGATCGCGCTAAGCAAATTCTCGATCGACTTCTCCTTAAATCCTTCGAGCGCCTCCAAGTCCCCCTTCTTTATGCTGAAGATGTCCGCGAAGTCGGAAACAATCTCGGCCTCCATGAGCTTGGCGACGATCTTCGGCCCCAAGCCGTCGATGTCGAAGACGCGGCGGCTTGCGAAGTGGGCGAGTTTCCGGCGCTGCTGCTCGTAGGAGTCCTTCTCGACGCAGCGGTAGGCGGCCTGGCCGGGGATCCGCTCGATCCGCCCGTCGCCGCCGCAGAGCGGGAAGCGGGTTGGGAACGTGAAGGCCTTTTCCTTCCCCGTCCGCATCTCGGGCACGACCCGCACCACCTCGGGGATGACGTCGCCCGCCTTCTGGATCACGACGGTGTCGCCGATCCTGATGTCCTTCCTCCGGATCTCGTCCTCGTTGTGAAGCGTCGCACGGGAGACCGTCGAGCCAGCGACCGAGACGGGGCGGAGTATCGCGACAGGTGTCAGCACGCCCGTCCTCCCGATCTGGAGCGTGATATCCTCCACCACGGTTGTCACCTGCTCGGCCGGGAACTTGAAGGCCACCGCGAAGCGCGGCGCCTTGCCCGTATAACCCAGCGCCGCTTGCTCCGCGCGGCCGCTCACCTTCACCACCACGCCGTCGATGAGATAGTCCTCCTTGTCCTTACCCTTCTCCCACGCCTTCCAGTACGAAATGACGCCCCCGATGTCCGCGAACTTCTTGAAATGGGGATTGACCGCGAAGCCGAGCTCCTCGAGGAGCCCGAGCTCCTCTTCCTGCGTCTCGGGCATCGGGGCGCCGGAGAGCCGCGCGATGTCGTAGACGAAGTTGTCGAGTCTCCTCATGCGGGTGATGGAGGCATCAAGCTGGCGCAAGGACCCGGCCGCGACGTTTCTCGGATTGGCGAAGAGCTCTTCCCCCCGCCCCTTCCTCTCGGCGTTGAGCTTGGCGAAGGCACTCTTCCTCATGTATACCTCTCCTTCGACGATAATATCGACCGGCTTCGTAAGCTTCTTCGGCACGGATGCGATGGTGCGGACGTTCTCTGTCACGTCCTCGCCCACGCGCCCGTCGCCCCTCGTCGCCGCGCGGAGGAGCGCGCCCTTCTCATAGGTGAGGACTACCTTCAAGCCGTCGATCTTTAATTCCGCGATGTACTCGGGCTCCCTGCCGAGCACCTTCCGTATCCGCGCATCGAAAAGCCGGATATCCTCTTCGGAAAAGGCGTCGTTGAAGGACCATTGCGGGACGCGATGTTCAACCTTCTCGAACTTCTCGAGCACGGTGCCGCCGACCTTCTGTGTCGGAGAGTCAGCCGCCTTCAATTCCGGGTGCGCGAACTCGATCTCCTCGAGCTCCCGCATGAGCGCATCGTAGGCTTCGTCCGAGATCTCCGGCGCGTCATGCGTATGGTAAAGCTGGCGGTGCTTCTCTATAACGGAGCGGAGCTTCTCCGCCCTTTCTTGGATCTTCTTCGGTGCGGGCATGAATCTAGTAGGTGGCGCGGACGGCGCGCTCGACGCGGCGGGGATTCGCGGCGTCGCAGGTATTATAGCCCTTTGCCTCAATGAGGGTCGTGGCGCCGTTCTTGACCACCCGCGCCGTCGCGCAGTAGGGGTTCGGCAGGAAGGTGATCGTCCCCATGGTGGAGGAGAGGGCGCCGCCGACCACCCAATGGTTGCCGGGATTCGACGGCGTGTAATTGCAGTACACGGTCGTGCCGGTCGAGGTGTCGAAAGCGGTGTTGCCGGAAGGATTGTGCACGTCCCAGTAGAGGGCGCACTCCATCGCGGTGTCGGCAGCGTAGAAGGCGAGCTGGGACTCGCGCCCCGCGTTCGCGATATAAGACTGCCTGATCGCGAGGGAGGCCATGGAGCTCGCGATGAGGAGGAGCGCGGCCGCGATTACGATCGCGAGGAAGAGGGTAAACCCCTTCTGGCCGGTCATAAGCTGTCGGTTGCCAGTTGTCATGCCATTACCAGTTTAAGATATTTTCCCTCGCCTGGAACTGCCGCGCGGAGCCCCCCTTCGACCATGATACCGTGACGGTCACTGCCATCTCGTCGGCAGAGATCGGCGAAAGTGAGATCTCGCGGGTGAAGGGGGTCACGGCCCACGCGGCATTGTAGCCGTAGAAGCCCGACGCATCCTGCCCGAGCGCCGGGCACGACCCCAGCGCACTGCAGCGGATCGCCGCCTGGGTCTCGACCGGGCTCACCGTGCAGGATTGGCCGAAGTAGCACGGGTCGGAGGAGGCGTTCGCGATCCCGGCGAGCCAGTTCCTGCCGTTGATGCGGTTCTCGTCGCGGATATTTCGGATCTGCTCAAACCCTTCCTGCGCGAGGTAGAAGCCCGTGATCTGGTCCTTGGAGAAGATGTAGAGCGAGAGCCCCCTCTGGACGGCCTTGGTGGCGCCCATGATGATGATGACCACAATGCTGATCGCGACGATCGTCTCGATGATCGTGAATCCCTTGCTGTGAAAGTGGTTTCTCATGAGTCGAGGGCGCGCTCCGAGACGAGCGTCTGGATGGTAAAGTCGGTCCGTCCCCTGCCTGAGCCGGCATGGCCCTTGAGCTTGATCAAGGTCTTGGGCTGGAGGCCATCGCCCGTAAGCGCGCCCAAGGTATAGTAGGTAAGACTGTCGATGAGGACCTCGGGAGCCGTCACGGCCGTGAAGGAGCCGTTCCCGGACTGCTTCTGGAGCGAGGTGCCGGTGAGGCGGTATGTGATCTGCACGTTGTCGCTCGAGAGGAAGGAGACCTGCGTGTCGCCCGAGGGGCAGTTCTGCGGCGCGCTCTGGGTACCCGAGGAGCCGCAATGATAATTCTTCCCGTAGCGCATCTCTTTCGACATTTCCTCCATCGCGAGGTTGAGGTTCGTCATCACCGACTTGAGCGCGCGGCTCTTCCTGTTGGCGTCGAAGACGTTCAAGATCGAGCCCAGGCTGATCGTGACGACGACCGCGAAGATCGAGAGCGCCGTCATGAGCTCGATCAAGGTGAAGCCTTTCTGTGAGCGTTTGAGCATGGGTTATTGGACGGACACCTGTCCGTTAAAGTAGACCGAGACCGAGCGGGAAAGGCCGCTCGGGCTCTTGAACACGTATCTCACTCCCGCCATGTTGCCGGGGGTGTAGGTGGATCCGCTCGAATTAAATACGGTAATGTGCGCAGACGGATCCGGCCGGACGAAGGTGATGTCCGCCCGCTTCGGCGCGCTGCAGTCGTCAGTGCCGTTGTTTTTTATAATACAGAGCGAATCAACGTAGTTGCCGCGAGTGATGTCCGTCCTCTCGAGGCACTCATTTGCCCCGCCGGTCGCGCAGGCCCGGAGCCCGTCGTAGATGCCGTTCGCATTCCTGTCGGCAAAGACCAGGTAGACGAGATTCGCGCCGCTCGCGATGGTCGAGATCGAGACGCCATAAGAGGCCGAGAAGTCAGATGAGCCGGGAGAAAGCTCCTTGACCGCGATGCCGTAGGCCTGTGACTCGCTCACCCTCGCCGCGACGTCGTCGGCGAGGGCCGTGAGCCCGGCCGCCTCGTTATAGGAGGACTGGTTTAAGAGGATGACGGTGAAGATCACCCCCATGATAGCGAGTGAAACGATGAGCTCCACCAAGGTGAACCCGGATTTATTGGAAAAATGACGAGACATGGAGGAGGTCGAGGTGGAGCGCCGCCGCGGCCCAGCTCCCGAGGACGAGGAAGGGAGCGAAGGGAACCTCGCTTTTCATTGTAAGCCTTTTTGGGGAAAAAATCATGGC